>DATCFA010000248.1:0-2315 GCA_036509805.1 Casimicrobiaceae bacterium | reverse complement strand
CCGCACCGCCCGCGCTACAAGCCGCTGATGTAGCCGGGACCGCCTGTCTTCCGCGCGGGCGCATCGCGCTTGCGCGGCCAACGCGCAATGACGCCTTGCGATGCCGCGAGCAGCCGGGCTACGCGACCGGTCGCACCAGGTAGCGCTTGTCGACCATCATGTGGATGCCCTTGTTGCCGTTCACCACCTGCGTGACGCGCAAATCGCCGACCAGGCTCAATAGCGTATAGGCCTGGTAGCGATCGATGCCGGTGCGCTCGCAGACCAGGTCGAGCATTTGCCGCAGTGCGATCACCACGCAATCGTCGAGATCGGGATCGAACGCCATCGTGATCATGTGCGTCGGCGTTTCGGCGCGCGGCCATTGGAGCTTGATGTCGTCGCGCACCGTCAGCCGGAACGTGCCGATGAGGCCGGTTTCGACGGCGCTCACGCATACCTCGCCATCGCCCTGCGCCCCATGTCCGTCGCCGACGGAGAACAGCGCGCCGTCGTTGAAGATCGGCAGGTACAACGTCGTGCCGGCAACGAGCTCCTTGTTGTCGATATTGCCGCCGTTCCTGCGCGGCGGCGGTGTTGGCAACACGCCCCAGGCCGGCGGTGGCGCCACGGCCATCACGCCGAAGAAGGGACGAAACGGGACTTCCTGGCCCCAGGGCATCCGCCACATCCGGCGCTCGCGGTCGAGCGTGAAGTGCACGAGCCGCGACTCGGCGAAGTCGGCGGGCAGCGCGCCGGACAGCGGGCGAATGGTGTTGTGTCCCCAGTCGTAGTGCGGCTCGATCGTCTCGATGTCCACTTGCAACGTCTGCCCGGCCTTCGCGCCACGGATGGCGACGGGTCCCGTGCACATGTGGCCGAAAAATCGCTGCGGCCCGTTCGCGGCGTGGATCGCGGGCAATGCCGGTGGAATGCGCAACGGCGGTGCAGGCATCAGGTCGGGCGAGCCTGACACCGTCGAGATGGTCACGCGCTCGCCGCTGTCGATGGTCAGTACAGGCGCGAGCCGCGCATCGAAATATCCCCAATGCACGGTGTCCGCGCCGGCGTCCAGGCGCGCGATGTCGGTTGGTTTGTTCAAGGGCATTCTCCTCGGCGGATTGCGCTGGATTGCAGTGTCGTTCGTCCAACGCCGCGGGCGACCAACACTCGCTGCACGCGGCGTGAATCGAAAGTGCATGCGTCGCAGCCGGTCGCGATCATCGGCATCCGCACTCCGCGTCGCCAGCATCGCGCCGGCATCCACGTCGACGTCGAAGCCGGTGCCGCGGTGCAGCAGGTACCCCAGGCGAAGCTCGCGCAACGCGTCGTCGTCTTCGTCGAGCGCAAGTCCGTCGAGTCCCAGTGCGACGCGGCAGCCTTGGCGGAGCATTTCGGCAACCGGTGCGATGCCCGAGCGGATGCCGAGGTTCGAGCTCGTGTTGACGGCGATCGTCGCGCCGCGTTCCGCGATGATCGCAAGCTCCCGGCGCGTGCCCAGGTGCAATGCGCGAGCGTCAGCCGTGGGCTCAGCAATCCGATTGTGTCGAGATAGCTGACGATTCCCTGCGGGTAGTTCTTGTCGGCCCAATCGCGCTGGTAGCGCGTTTCCAGCAGATGCATGTGCACCCGCCGCCCTGTTCGCGCCGAGGCCTCGGCGACGGCCGCCAAAAGTCCGGGCGAGCACCACTGCACGCCGGTGGGTCCGTACTGCACGTTGAATTCGGGCCGGTCGCAGCCACTCGCCACCGCTTCGACGCTCGCCATCGCGTCGGTGATCGGCAATGGCGGCTTGAGAAATCGCCGTTCAACTTCGGCGCGCGCGGCGAGCGGCAGCGCATTGACAATCGGTTCCGACGGTCCGTACACCAGCGGATTGATGTCGCGCAGCGCCACGGCGAATCCCACGCGCACGCCGACATCGCGGGCGGCGCGCGCGACCTGCTGCGTTTCGGTGACCAGATCCGTCAGACCCTGCACGCGCGTGTAATGGACCATGACGGTGCCGGCGCCGCCAAGCGCGCTGTGCGCCAGCGACACGGCGGTGGCGAGATAGGGGTCGACCGCGGGCAGCATCGCCATGTAGTGCAACCAGGTTTCCAGTGGCTTGCCGCCCGCGCCGAACGAACTCGAGCGCACCGCGCGGGCATGGTCGTGAGCGTTGACGAGCGCCGGCATCACCAGCGTCGGATTGCGGTTGCCGGGTTTGCACTCGCCGATCGCGGTGATCAGGTCATTGTCGACGCTGATTCTGCGATCGCGGACCGGACGCGCCTGCGCGGCGGGAAGCATGAACGTGCAATCGACGTATCGCATCGAAGTGTCGTGGTCGAGCC
>DATCFA010000247.1:0-2620 GCA_036509805.1 Casimicrobiaceae bacterium | reverse complement strand
ACCCTCGCTGTGATGAAGGGCGTACGTCACGCCGGCTTGGCCTTGCGCGGCCGCTTCCAGCCGGGCAGCGAGACCTGCTTCGCGCGCGCGAGCGTAAGCTCGCCCGCCGGCGCGCTCTTGGTGATCGTGCTGCCGCCGCCGATCGTCGCGCCGGCGCCAATGTCGATGGGTGCCACGAGCACGCAATTGGAGCCGACGTGGACGTTGTCGCCGATCAGCGTGCGGTGCTTGTGGGCGCCGTCATAGTTGGCGGTGATCGAGCCGGCGCCGAAGTTGACGTCCGCGCCGACGCTGGCGTCGCCGATATAGGCGAGGTGATTCGCCTTGCTGCGCGCGCCGATGTCGGCGGCCTTCACTTCGACGAAGTTGCCGATGTGCACTTCGTCGGCCAATGCAGCACCCGGACGCAGCCGCGCATAGGGTCCGATGCGCGCCTGCGCGCCGATGACCGCGCCGTCGAGGTGGGAGTACGCATGGATGCGCGTGCCTGCTCCCACGCGTGTGTTGCGCAGCACGCAATAAGCCTCGACGTGCACGCCTGTCGCGAGCGACACGTCGCCTTCGAACACGCAGCCGACATCGATGTAGGTATCGGCGGCGGCGCCGAGCGTGCCGCGGATGTCGATGCGCGCCGGGTCGGCGATCGTCGTGCCCGCGGCCATCAATAGAGTGGCGCGCCGGTGCTGGACGATGCGCTCGACCGCGGCCAGCTGCACGCGATCGTTGACGCCCATCGCGTCGTCGGCGTCGGCCGCGGCCAGCGCGTTGACTTGCACACCGTCGGCGAGTGCGAGGCCGACAATGTCGGTCAGGTAGAACTCGCCCTGCGC
Source organism: Casimicrobiaceae bacterium (assembly GCA_036509805.1). Lineage (GTDB taxonomy): Bacteria > Pseudomonadota > Gammaproteobacteria > Burkholderiales > Casimicrobiaceae > VBCG01. Next base: position 1,790 of record DATCFA010000247.1, on the reverse strand, counting down.
ATTGTGCGGCGTCAGCTTCGCCACCCAGGCGGCGAGCAGCGCACTGGGTGCGGCGAGCGCGCCCGTGTAGATCTCGTGCTGCGCGCGCTGCGCGATGGTCGCGTCGCGGTCTTCGACGATGGCGCGCACGCAGCCGTCGTCGCCACGCAGCACGCGTCCGAGCCCGCGCGGGTCGGCCACGCGCGCGGTGAACAGCGCGAGCTTGCCGTGCGCCGCGATGCCGGCGAGCGCCGCGTAGGTTTCGCCGGCGATCAACGGGCAGTCGCCATTGGCGACGATGGTCACGCCATCATGCGGCAACGCGGCGAGCGCCGCGCGCACGGCGTCGCCGGTGCCGCGCGGTGGCTGTTGATCGACGAATGTCAGCCCGGTGCGCGCGAGCGCGTCGCGCAGCTGCCCGGCCCCATGGCCGACCACCAGCGCGATCGCCGCGGGATTCGTAGTGCGCGCCGCGCCGATCACGTGCTCGACCAGCGGCAGGCCCGCAAGCGGGTGCAGCATTTTCGGCAGCGCCGAGCGCATTCGCTTGCCTTCGCCGGCAGCGAGTATCACGAACTGGATGAGGGAATTCGACACGCCGATACAAGGTCCCGCGAGAGCCCGCATGATTCGGGAACGCAATGATAGCGGGAATCGCGCGATGGCCTTTTTCTCCTGTTCGCCGGAGAGGACCGGGGCGAGGGCAACGCAGCCCGTGCGGGTGCTGGTGTAACCTCGCCACTTCCGCAACCCAGCATTCGTGCCGTGCCGATCATCGCGGTATTCAACCAGAAAGGTGGCGTCGGCAAGACGACCACTGCGCTCAACCTGCTGGCGGCCATCGCGCTGCGCGGCACACGGCCATTGGGCATCGACCTCGACCCGCAGGCGCACCTGTCGCACATACTCGGCGTGCAGCCGCGTCTTGCCGAGGACACGATCTACAGCTTTTTCATCCGCCAGCGGCCACTCGACGAGATCGCCGGCATCACGCAAAGCGGCGTGATGCTGTGTCCGGCACATCTCGACCTGTCGAAGATCGACACGCTGCTCGGCAAGGGCGTCAATATCGTCACGCGGCTGCGCCTGGCGCTGCACGCGCACACGCTGCCGCCGATGCCGGTGGTGATCGACTGTTGTCCGTTGCTCAACGTACTGTCGCTCAACGCGATCTTCGCGTGCGACCTGCTGCTGGTCCCGGTGTCGGCCGACTACCTGGCGCTGCAGGGGGCCAGGGAAGTCGAGCGTTCGCTGAATGCGCTGGAACCGGTGTTCAAGCGGCGTCTGCCGCGCCGCTACCTGCTGACGCGCTACGACCTGCGGCGCAAGATGAGCGCTCAGATCCTCGAGGACATGCGGTCGATTTTCCGGCCGGACGAGATTTGTGCGACGCGCATCCGCGAAAACGCGAAGCTCGCGGAAAGTCCTGCGATCAAGCTGGATGTGTTCCGTCATGCGCCCGGCAGCCGCGGCGCGCATGACTACGAAGCGTTGGCGACCGAGCTAGCGGCCGGCGGCTTCGTGCGCTGATGCGAGCGGCGTGCCGGAGATAAGGCCGATGATGTTCTCGACGTCGAGCTGGTCGACGCGTCGCGGAACGGCATTTTCGCGGCATTCGACCACTTCACAGTGCAGGTACATCTGCCGCAACCGGCGCTCGGCGTCCGCCAGCGAGGCCGCCATGATCTGGATGCTTTCCACGCGTTGGCCGTGCTTGGTCCTGATCGTGAACCCGAAACGTGTCATTGCAAGGTCCTCCCCACCCGTTCGATGCGCGCCTCGATTGGACCGTCCCGTTTGTGTTCAGGGGC
>DATCFA010000246.1:0-2587 GCA_036509805.1 Casimicrobiaceae bacterium | reverse complement strand
GATCGTCCAGGTCCAGGACATCGCCGAGCGCCGGCGCCACCAGCAGCAGCTCGAGCACATCGCCAACCACGATGCCCTGACGGCACTGCTCAACCGCCGCGGCTTCCAGCAGGCGCTCGAGGACCACGTGCGCCACGCCGGACGCTACGGGGCCGACGGCGCACTGTTGATGCTCGACCTCGACCATTTCAAGTACGTCAACGACACGCTCGGCCACCCCATCGGCGACCTGTTGCTGCGCGAGATCGCCGCGCGGCTGTCGGCGGTGATACGGCGCTCCGACGAAACGGTCGCGCGGTTGGGCGGCGACGAGTTCGGCGTATTGCTGCCTGGCTCCACCGCCGACGATGCGCGACGCGCAGGCGAAGCCATCCTGCGCGTGCTCGAGGCGCCGATGACCATCGACGGGCACGTCGTCGACATCCGCGGGAGCATCGGCGTGGCGACCTGCCCCGACCACGGCAACGAGTCGTCGCAGTTGCTGCGTCATGCCGACGTCGCGATGTACGAAGCCAAGCGCAGCAACCGCGGCATCGTTATCTGGGACGATCACTACGACCAGCACAGCCTCGAGCGGCTGTCGCTGATGAGCGATTTGCGCAAGGCCATCGACAACGACGAGCTGTCGCTCGTCTACCAGCCGAAGGTGTCGCTGCGTGCGAGCAGCGACCAACACGTGGAGGCACTGCTGCGCTGGAAACATCCGCTGCGCGGCCTCGTGCCACCGTCCGAATTCATCCCGTTCGCCGAGCAGACCGGCTACATCCGAGTGATCACGCAATGGGTCATCGCGCGCGCCGTTGCACAATGCGCCGCCTGGCGCCGGCGCGGAATGCCGATGCACGTGTCGATCAACCTGTCGGCGCGCGACCTGACCGACGCCGAGCTTCCCGACCGCTTCGAGGCGCTGCTCGAGCGCGAGGACTGCACGGCGCGCTGGTTCGCGTTCGAGATCACCGAAAGCGCAATCCTCGACGATCCGGATCACGCGATCAGGAACCTCGAGCGACTGCATGCGCTGGGCTGCAAGCTCGCGATCGACGACTACGGTACCGGCTACTCGTCGCTGGCTTACCTGCGGCGCCTGCCGGTGCAGGAGCTCAAGATCGACAAGTCGTTCGTCATGGGACTCGCGCGCGACACGAGCGACGCGATCATCGTGCGCTCGACGATCGACCTGGGCCACAACATGGGCCTCGTCGTCGTGGCCGAAGGGGTCGAGGACCAGCCGACGTTCGACCAGTTGCGCACGCTCGGCTGCGACATGGTGCAGGGCTATCTTTTGAGCCCGCCGCTCGCCGCGGCCGATGTCGAGCAATGGATGCGCGAGTTCGCGCGCAGCAACTCGGCGCCCGAGCGCAAGCTGCTGCGGCGAGTCTGGTGACTCGCGCGCCATCGCGCTGACGCTAGTGAACTACGCCGATCGACTTCAGGAATTCGCGCCGCGTGCGCACCTCATCGCGCACCAGCGCCTGCATCTCATCGACCGACTTGTGCATCGGCGACTGCAGGTTGGCGCGCATGAAATGCTGCCACTCGGGCGTCGCCTCGATGCGGTCCATTGCCGCTGACAGGACGCCGATCACGGGTTCCGGCGTCCCTTTCTTCACCATCACGCCGCGCCAAAGCGCCTCGACGACGTCGAACCCCTGCTCGCGAAACGTGGGCACATCGGGAAAATAAGGGTCGCGCTGTGCGGTGCTGATCGCCAGCAATCGTATGTCGCCGTTGCGAAGCGCACCGAGCGCCGAGCTCGGCGTCATCACCGCCGCGTCGATGTGACCGCCGAGCAGCGCGGTCGCCGCTTCATTGCCGCCGTTGAACGGAATCCATTCGGTCCTGAATTTCGCGACTTTCTGGAACTCGTAGAAAACGTACTGGTGGAAGCCCGCGACCGCGTAGCCGCCGACATTGACCTTGTCGGGGGTCTTGCGGAGCGCGCCGACAAGCTCGGCCAGCGTGTGATACGGGCTGTCGCGGCGCACGGCGATGGCCGACGCTTCCGCCTGCAATCCACGGATGGTGATGAAATCATCCGGCGTGTATTTGGTTTGTCCTTCAGCCATCATGAACGAGGTCGACCCCGTTTCGGCGACGATCGTATAGCCGTCGGCCGGGCGGTTCAGCGCAGCGGCCATGCCCACCGCACCGGTGCCGCCGGTGCGATTGTCGACGACGACCGGTTGCTTGAGATCTTCGCCGAGCTGCTTGCCGAGCTGGCGCATCATGATGTCGAGCGGCGAACCGGCCGCCGACGTGCAGATGAAATGGATCGGTTCCGACGGATAGGTGTCCGCGCTGCTGGCGCCGGCGGCGAGCGCCACCACCATCAGCATCGTAATCCGCAGCGTGCGTGCGCAGTTCATCAGTGCCTTTCAGTCGAGCAGACGGTTGATGCGAAAAGCGGGCGGTCAGCCTTCGACCTGGCCATCGTTCTCGTGGGTCCTGAACGTTCGCGGCGGATAGCCCTGGTAGGGTCGCGCGCGCACGGCGTCTTCGAGAATGTCGATTCCCAGTCCCGGGCCCTCCGGCAACGTGATGTAGCCGTCGACCGGCAGCAGCGGGTTGCGCGCGACGACGGTGCCGA
>DATCFA010000245.1:0-4657 GCA_036509805.1 Casimicrobiaceae bacterium | reverse complement strand
ACCCGCAGCGGCGACATCTGCGCCAGCAGCGCCCGCGCAGGCGGCCGATGCCGCCGCAACGGGAACGCTGCAGCCGTTCAATGCGACGCGGCGCCTGCTGGTCGAGCGCCTTTCGGACAGCGCGCGCAACGCACCGCACTTCTACCTGTCGATGCAGGTCGACATGACCGCATTGCAGCACGCATTGCGCGAAGCCGCTGCCGCGGGAGCAGCCAAGCCGAGCGTCACGCTCGCGCTGGCCTTCATCGTCGGAAGGCTACTCAAAAAACATCCGCTGATCAACGCCAGCGTCGAAGGCGATGGCGTGCGTCTGCACGACGCGGCGCATATCGGCGTCGCGGTCGAGCGCGAAGGCGACCTGCTGGTGCCGGTGCTGCGCGATGCGCACTCGCGCAGCCTTGCGGAACTGGCGCAGGATTTTGCGCGCCTGCGCGCGGCCGTCGACGCACGTGGCATTGCCCCGTCCGACTTGCGCGGCGGCACGTTCACGCTGAGCAACCTCGGCATGTACGGCGTCGACACGTTCACCGCCATCATCAATCCGCCGGAAAGCGCGATCCTCGCCATCGGCCGCGCGACGCGGACGCCGGTCGTGCGCGACGGCGCGATCGTCGTGCGCACGCTGGCCACGCTGACGCTGTCCTCCGACCATCGCGTGATCGACGGCGTCACCGCCGCGCGCTTCATGGCCGACCTGCGCGCAGCCGTCGAGCAGCCGGTGCTCGCGTGACGCGCAGCTTGGCGACCGGCTGCTATGATCCGCGGGCCGACGTCCGCACGGTTTGCGCGCTTTCGGGAACCGCGGACGACGCCTTCGCCTCACCTCACCAACGGACGCCGCGCGCCAGTCGTGACTGACAGCATGCGAGCGCCATCCTTTCGCGGGAATGCCATGACCATCGCTTCCATTCGCTCCATCGCCATCGCCGTGCTGTGCATGCTGCTGACCGCGAACGCCGCGGCGGCCGACGCCATCAAGGGCAAGCTGACGCTCTACACATCGCAACCCGAACGCGACGCCGCGCAGACGGTGGCGGCGTTCAAGCGCGCGCAGCCGGGTGTCGAAGTCGACGTCTTCCGCTCCGGCACGACCGAAGTGATGGGCAAGCTCGCGGCGGAATTTTCCGCCGGTGCGCCCAAGGCCGACGTACTGCTGCTCGCCGATGCCGCCACGATGGAATCGCTGAAGAAGGACGGCCGCCTGATGGCGTACCCCGAGGCGAAAGTCGACGGCCTCGATCCCGCGATCTACGATGTCGACCGCACGTATTTCGGTTCCAAGCTCATCACCACCGGCATCGCCGTCAACACGGCGGCAAAGTCGCGCCCGGCCTCGTGGGCCGATCTTGCGAAGCCCGAATACAAAGGCCAGATTGCGATGCCGAGCCCGCTGTACTCGGGGGCGGCGGCGATCATGCTGGGAACGATGACCGCGCGCCCCGACCTGGGCTGGGCTTATTTCGAAAAGCTGAAGGCCGACGATGCGGTCGCCGTGCGCGGCAACGGCGCGGTGCTGACCGCGGTGGCGAGCGGCGAAAAAGCCTACGGCGTGCTGGTCGACTTCATGGCGTTCAATGCCAAGGCCAAGGGCTCGCCGATCGACTTCGTGTTCCCGAAGGAAGGACTGCCGGCGGTGACCGAGCCGGTCGCGATCCTCAAGACGACGCAGAATCCCGCGGCGGCACGCGCATTCGTCGACTTCATCCTGTCCGATGACGGGCAGAGGCTGGCGGCGTCGATGGGCTACATCCCGGCGCGTGCGAGCGTCGGCATGCCGGCGTGGTATCCGGCGGGCGCCAAGATCCACCTGATGCCGACCGACACGCCCGCCGTCGTGCAGGCGAACAGCGCCAATCTCAAGCGTTTCGCGGAACTCTTCGGCAACTGATCTCGCAACGCGCCCTGCACCCGGTTGACAGGCGGACATGGCAATCGCAACCGGTGTGCGCGGTCGGACCGAGGACTACGTGCTGCTGTGGGCACTGGTCGGCCTCGTCGCCGTGCTGTCGATGCTGCCGCTTGCTCGGCTCGTCCTCGAGGCGTTCGTGCCGGAGGGCGCGTTCTCGTTCGATGCCATCCGCCACGTGCTGGGCAGCGCATCGACGTGGACGGCCACCGGGCACAGCCTCGTCACCGCGTGCGGCGGCACGCTGCTCGCCGCGGTCATCGGCGGCAGCGTCGCCCTGGTGGTGTCGCTGACCGACATCCGTGGCCGCAATGCGTTCGTGTTCTGCTATGTGATGCCGCTGATGCTCGCAGCGCAGGTGATCGCGCTGGCGTGGATCCAGATGTTCGGCCCGTCGAGCCCGCTGTTGCGGATGCTGGGCATCGCGCCGCCGCTCGGCAGCCCCAATCCGCTGTACTCCGCCAAGGGAATCATCCTGGTGATGGGCGTGCAGTACGCGCCGCTGGTGTTCCTCACGCTGCGCGCGGGATTGCGCACGCTGCCGCAGGAGCTGCTGGAAGCAGCACTCGCCGGTGGCGCAGGACCGATGCGCGTGATCCGCACGATTGTGCTGCCGCTGATGACGCCGCCGCTGCTCGCGGGTGTCGCGTTGTGCTTCGTCTCGTGCCTCGGCAATTTCGGCATCCCGGCATTGCTCGGCATTCCCGGCAACTATCCGGTGCTGCCGACGCTGATCTACCAGCGGCTGGCCGGACTCGGCCCGGGCGCGCTGTCGGAAGTCGCCGTGCTGTCGGTGCTGATCGGCCTGATCGCGATGGTCGGCATCGTCGCGCAGGACATGCTGCTCGCGCGGCGCGACTTCCGCACGACGGCGGCGGCGATCGAGGCGCGGCCGTTCGAATTGCGGCGCTGGCGACTGCCGGTCGAGATCGCGCTGTGGACGATATCGTTCCTCGCGCTGGTGCTGCCGCTCACCGCGCTCTTGATGACGTCGCTGGTGCCCGCGGTGGGCGTGCCGCTGACCGCGTCGACGGCGACGCTCGACAGCTATCGTTTCGTGCTGTTTGCCCACGATGCCGCGCGCCGGGCGTTCGTCAACAGCTTCGGCATGTCCGCGGTCGCCGCACTGGTGATCGTCACCGTCGTCGTGCCGCTCGCCTACTTCCTGACGTGGCGCCGCTCGCGGCTGCTGCACTTCGTCAACCTCGTCAGCGAAGCGCCGTACGCGCTGCCGGGCGTCGTGCTGGCGATCGCCGCGATCCTGCTGTTCCTGAAGCCGATACCTCTGGTGGGCATCTCGATCTACAACACGATCTGGATCATCCTGTTCTGCTACATCGCGCGCTTTCTCGTACTCGGCCTGCGGCCGGTGATCAGCGGCTACCACCAGCTCGACCGCACGCTCGAGGAAGCGTCGCAGATCGCCGGCGCGCGCCTTCCGCGGCGGCTGTTGACGGTGATCCTGCCGCTGGTCGCACCCGCCGCCGCCGCCGGCGCATTGCTGATCTTCCTCACCGCGTTCAACGAGCTCACCGTTTCGGCGCTGCTGTGGTCGACGGGCTCCGAGACGCTCGGCGTCGTGTTCTTTTCATTCCAGCAGGGTGGCGACTCGAACTATGCGGCCGCCATCGGCATGCTGACGGTCACCGTCAGCGTATTGCTGATGCTGTCGACGCTGCTGATCGCCCGGCGACTGCCCAGGGGAGTGCTTCCGTGGCGCGACTGACGCTCGAGCACCTAGGCAAGACGTTCGGTGCGTTCCACGCGCTCGACGATGTTTCGCTGGAAGTCGAGGATGGACAATTCGTCGCGATCCTGGGGGCTTCCGGCTGCGGCAAGACGACATTGCTGCGCCAGGTCGCCGGTTTCGACCGTCCCGATTCCGGACGCATCCTGATCGGCGACACCGTCGTGTCGACGCCGTTGCAGCAGATGCCGCCGGAAGAGCGGCGCATCGGCATCGTGTTCCAGTCGTACGCGCTGTGGCCGCACATGAGCGTCGCCGAGAATGTCGCGTACGGGCTGACGGTGGCCGGCGTGCGCGGCAGCGAGCGCACGCGCCGTGTCGATGCGGCGCTCGCGCTCGTCGAGCTCAACGGTTTCGGCGAGCGCCGGCCGGCGCACCTGTCAGGCGGCCAGCGCCAGCGTGTCGCGCTCGCACGCTGCCTCGTGACCGAGCCCTCGCTGGTGCTGCTCGACGAGCCGCTCGCGAATCTCGATGTCCACTTGCGCGCGTCGATGGAGCGCGAGTTCGCGCGCTTCCACGAGCGCACCGGCACGACGATGATCTACATCACGCACGACCAGGCCGAGGCGATGGCGCTCGCCGACCGCATCGCGGTAATGGACAAGGGCCGCGTGCTGCAGTTCGCAACCCCGTCGCAGCTCTACCGCCAGCCGGCCGACCCGGTCGTCGCGCGATTCATCGGCGACGGCATGGTGCTGCCGGTCGACGTGGTCGCGGTGAATGCCGATGCGAGTTGCCAGGTCGACCTCTACGGCTACAGGCTCGGGATGCGCTGCGCGCCCGCGCGCACGCCGCTGGGCGCAGCACTCGCCTGCGTGCGCGCGGCATCGCTGCAGGTGATGGCGGCGGCCGGCCACGGGCTGCGCGTGCGCGCCACCGGCGTCATTTACCAGGGGGGGCACTTTCGCGTCGAGGGCGCGGCGGTGGCCGACGCCGACGTGGCGCTGCATTTCACGGTCGCCGAGCCCTGCGCGGTCGCGCCGGGTACAGCACTGGACGTGTCG
>DATCFA010000244.1:0-6084 GCA_036509805.1 Casimicrobiaceae bacterium | reverse complement strand
GATCCTGCTGGTGGCGATCATCGCCGCGATCGCGCTCACATGGCGGCCGCGCAAGGACTCGCGCTACCAGAACCCTGCCGAGCAGGTGAAGGTGCGTCGCGCGGACCGTGTACGACTCATCAAGATGACGGCGGAAAAACCCGACAGCTGACGACGCGGCGGCGCGGCGGGGAGGATGCCCGGGTGCACGCTACGCGACAACAAGAAAACGGATGAACACGTGGCTTTCCTGACCGCGCCCACGCTGGCGCACTACCTGATACTGGGCGCGATCCTGTTCGCGATCAGCATGGCGGGCATATTCCTCAACCGCAAGAATGTCATCATCCTGCTGATGGCGATCGAGCTGATGCTGCTCGCCGTCAACCTCAACTTCATCTCGTTCTCGTACTACCTCGGCGACATGGCCGGGCAGGTGTTCGTGTTCTTCATCCTGACGGTGGCTGCCGCCGAGTCGGCGATCGGGCTCGCGATCCTCGTGCTGCTGTTCCGCAGCGTCGGCTCGATCGACGTCGACGACCTCGACGAGCTGAAGGGATGACGGCGATGTACGCGCTCTATTTCGTCGTTCCGCTGGCACCGCTGCTGGCGGCTGTCGTCGTCGGGCTCGGCGGTCCGAAAATCGGCCGCGCATTGTCGGCTGCCCTTTGCATTGCCGGGGTTGGCGCATCGATGGTCGCGTCATTTTTCATTGCACACGATGTCCACGCCGGACATGTGTTCAACGGCGACGTCTACACATGGCTGCAGTCGGGCAATTTCAGGATCGCGATCGGATTCCTGATCGACCCGCTGACGGCGACGATGATGATGGTCGTCACGTTCGTGTCGCTGATGGTGCACGTCTACACGATCGGCTATATGGCCGACGATCCGGGCTTCACGCGCTTCTTCGCCTACATTTCGCTGTTCACTTTCGCGATGCTGATGCTGGTGATGAGCAACAACTTCCTGCAGCTCTTCTTCGGCTGGGAAGCGGTGGGGCTGGTCTCGTACCTGCTGATCGGCTTCTGGTACACGCGGCCGACGGCCAACTTCGCCAGCCTGAAGGCGTTCCTGGCCAATCGTGTCGGCGATTTCGGCTTCATCCTGGGCATAGGCCTCGTCCTCGCGTATTTCGGGACGCTCGACTACGCCCCGGTGTTCGCCAGGGCCGGATCGTTCGCCGGTGCCACGCTGCCGATGGGTGGCGGGAGCGCGCCGCAGGTGCTCACGGTGACGTGCATTTGCCTGTTCGTCGGCGCCATGGCCAAGAGCGCGCAGGTGCCCTTGCACGTGTGGCTACCCGACTCCATGGAAGGCCCGACGCCGATCTCGGCGCTGATCCATGCGGCGACAATGGTCACCGCGGGGATATTCATGGTGGCGCGGATGAGTCCGCTGTTTGAACTGTCCGACACGGCTCTGTCGTTCGTCATGATAATCGGTGCGATCACCGCGCTGTTCATGGCCTTCCTCGGCATCGTGCAAAACGACATCAAGCGGGTGATCGCGTATTCGACGCTGTCGCAACTCGGCTACATGACGGTGGCGCTGGGTGCGTCGGCCTATTCAGCGGCCATCTTCCACCTGATGACGCACGCCTTTTTCAAGGCGCTGCTGTTCCTCGCCGCGGGCTCGGTGATTCTGGCGATGCACCACGAGCAGGACCTGCGCAAGATGGGAGGACTGCGCAAGTACATGCCGGTCACCTGGATCACGACACTGATCGGATCGCTCGCGCTGTGCGGCATTCCGCCGTTCGCGGGATTCTTTTCCAAGGATGCGATCATCGACGCGGTATCGCTGTCGAAACTGCCGGGTCATTCGTTCGCCCATTTCGCCGTCGTATGCGCTGCGTTCGTCACGGCGTTCTACTCGTTCCGGATGTTGTTCCTCGCATTCCACGGAAGCGAGCGCTTCGACTTGTCGGCGCATGCCGATCACGACGCGCATCACGATGCGCGCGCCGGTGCCGACGATGCGCACGATGGCCAGCAGGCGCATGGCGGACCTCCGCGCGAATCGCCGTGGGTGATCACGCTGCCGCTCATCCTGCTGGCCATTCCGTCGGTTTACGCGGGCTGGGCGTATATCGAGCCGATGCTGTTCGGCACCTGGTTCGGCAATTCGATCGTCGTGAGCCCGCAGCACGCGGCGATGGCAGGCATCAAGGACGAGTGGCACGGAGTCGGCGCATTCATCGTCCACGGGCTCGGTGGCGCACCGTTCTGGCTGGCGCTGGCCGGCATCGCGGCGGCGTTCTATTGCTACGTCGTCAACCCGGCGCTTCCCGACCGCCTGCGCCGCATGGCGGGACCGATCTACACGCTGCTCGACAACAAGTACTATTTCGACCGCTTCAACGACTGGTTCTTTGCCGGCGGCGCGCGAATGGTCGGGCGCCTGGCGTCGAACATCGGCGACCGCCGGATCATCGACGGGTTTTTCGTCAACGGCTCGGCGCGCGCCGTGCGCTGGATATCGGCGCTGCTGCGCCAGGTTCAGTCCGGCTATGTCTATCACTACGCATTCACCATGATTGTCGGCGTCTTCGCGCTGCTGACATGGTGGGTCGTGCGCTGAGCGGAGGGCGATCGTGTACCTGCTCTCCCTCGCCATTTTCGTGCCGATCGTCGCAGGCGTCGCGACGCTGGTTGTTCACGACGACCGCGATGCCGCGCCGGCGCGCTGGATAGCGCTGATCGGCGCCGTTGCCGGCTTCGCCGTCACGATTCCGCTGTACGTCGATTTCGACACGACGACCGCGGCGATGCAGTTCGTCGAGCTCAGCGAGTGGGTGCCCCGCTTCGACATCTACTATCACCTGGGTGTGGATGGCCTGTCGGTGCTGTTCGTTCTCCTCAACAGCTTTGTCACGCTGCTGGTGGTGTGGTCCGCATGGGTCGTCATCCAGAAGCGCGTTGCGCAATACATGGCGGCGTTCCTGATCATGTCGGGACTCGTCAACGGCGCTTTCGCCGCGCTCGACGGTGTGCTGTTCTACATGTTTTTCGAGGCAATGCTGATACCGATGTACCTGATCATCGGCATCTGGGGCGGTCCCAACCGCGTCTACGCGTCGATCAAGTTCTTCCTCTACACGCTGCTGGGCTCGTTCCTGATGCTGGTCGCGCTCATCTACCTGTACAACGCGTCGCAGACCTTCGAAATCCTGGAGTGGTACAAGCTGCCGCTCTCGATGGGGGTGCAGGTCCTGCTGTTCATCGCGTTTTTCATGGCGTTTTCGGTCAAGGTGCCGATGTGGCCAGTGCATACGTGGCTGCCCGATGCCCACGTCGAGGCGCCGACCGGAGGCTCGGTGGTGCTCGCGGCGATCACGCTCAAACTCGGCGCCTACGGCTTCTTTCGCTTCATCCTGCCGATCGTTCCCGACGCAAGCCATTACCTGTCGGGGTTCGTGATCACGCTGTCACTGATCGCAATCGTCTACATCGGCTTCGTCGCGCTGGTGCAGGGCGACATGAAGAAGCTGATCGCCTATTCGTCGATTTCGCACATGGGTTTCGTGACGCTGGGTTTCTTCCTCTTCAGCTCATTGGGAATGGAAGGCGCGCTGGTGCAGATGATTTCGCACGGTTTCGTTTCCGCGGCGATGTTCCTGTGCGTTGGAGTTCTGTACGACCGCATGCACACCCGCAACATTGCCGACTATGGCGGCGTCGTCAACACGATGCCGAACTTCGCCGCGTTGGCGATGCTGTTTGCAATGGCCAACGCGGGCCTTCCGGCGACCTCGGGATTCGTTGGCGAATTCATGGTAATCATGGCCGCGGTCAAGGCGAATTTCTGGCTGGGTTTCACCGCCGCGATTTCGTTGATGCTGGGCGCCGCCTACACGCTGTGGCTGTACAAGCGTGTGTACTTCGGAGCGGTGGTCAACAAGGGCGTCGCGGCGATGAAGGACGTTACGCGCCGTGAATTCTGGCTGCTCGCGTTGCTGGCGTTCGCCGTGCTGGCGATGGGCATCTGGCCGCGGCCGTTCATCGATGTCATGCACGTGTCGGTGCAGAACCTGTTGGCGCACGTCGCCCAATCCAAGCTCTAGATCGGACGACGATGAAGGCCGACCTCGCCACCGCGCTGCCCGAAATCACGCTGCTTGCCGCCGCGTGCTTCATCCTCGTCGTCGACCTGTTCCTGCCGGCGTCGCGTCGCCACATCAGCTACTGGCTGACGCAGGGGGCGCTGTTGCTGACCGCCTGGATCGTGTTGACCAACGTGCGCGCCGAGCCCGCACAGGGTTTCCACGGCATGGTCGTCGACGACAACATGGCCGACCTGCTCGAGCTGACGGCCATCGCGTCGGTGTCGCTGATGCTGTTCTACGGACGGCGCTACTTCACCTTGCGCGGCCTGTTCAACGGCGAGACGTTCGTGCTGGTGCTGTTCTCGCTGCTGGGGATGATCGTGATGATCGCTGCCGGCAGCTTTATCACGCTCTACATGGGACTCGAGCTGCAGTCGCTCGCACTGTACGCGCTGGTCGCGATGCAGCGCGACCGCCGCGGTCCCGCCGAGGCGGCGATGAAGTACTTCGTGCTGGGGGCGCTGGCATCGGGCATGCTGCTGTACGGCATGTCGATGGTCTATGGCGCGACCGGCTCGCTGTCGCTCGATCGCGTCGCCGAGGCGACGCTGGCGGCCAATACCGGCAACCGCCTGCTGCTGCTGTTCGGACTGGTGTTCATCGTTTCGGCAATCGCGTTCAAGCTGGGTGCGGTGCCCTATCACATGTGGGTGCCGGACGTGTACGAAGGCGCGGCCACGCCCATCACGCTGCTGATCGGCACGGCGCCCAAGCTCGCCGCGTTCGCGTTCGCCGTGCGCATGCTGGGCGGCGGCCTGAAGGGGATGGAGTACGACTGGCAGGGGATGCTGATCGTGCTGTCGCTTTTGTCGATGGTGCTCGGCAACGTGATCGCGATCTCGCAGACCAACATCAAGCGGATGCTCGCCTATTCGCTGATCGCGCACATGGGCTACATGCTGATGGGCTTTCTCGCCGGCGACCGTAACGGCTTCTCGGCCGCGATGTTCTACACGGTGGCGTACGTGATCACCGCCGTGGCATCGTTCGGCGTGATCCTGCTGCTGTCGCGCGCCGGCTTCGAATGCGACCGGATCGATGACTTCAAGGGCCTCAACCAGCGTTCGCCGTGGTGGGCGTTCATCATGCTGCTGGTGATGTTCTCGCTGGCCGGTGTTCCGCCGATGATCGGTTTTTATGCGAAGCTGTCGGTGATCGAGGCCGTCATCAACCAGGGATTCGTGTGGCTCGCCGTCGTTGCCGTGATGGCATCGCTGGTGGGCGCTTTCTATTACCTGCGCGTGGTCAAGGTGATGTACTTCGACGACCCGGTCGACACGTCGCCGATCGACGCACGCGGTGACGCTGCGGTGCTGTTGTCCGTCAACGGGATCGCGCTGCTGGTGCTCGGCATCTTGCCGCAGCCGTTGATGGGACTATGCGCGATCGCGCTGACGCAGTCGCATTTCTGAAAACGCGCGCCGCTCGCCATGCGTGACGACGCCCGGTAAACTAGCGGGCATCAAACGCCGGCGACTCACGCCGGCGGCTACCTCCGGATCGGATTCATGCGCGTCGGTTTTTTTGTCACCTGCCTCGTCGACCTGATGCGCCCCAGCGTCGGTTTTGCCGCCATCGAATTGCTCGAAGCGGCCGGCGCCGATGTCTACGTCCCGCCCGGGCAGACGTGCTGCGGCCAGCCGGCCTACAACTCCGGCGACCGCGCCGACGCGATCGCGCTGGCGGAACGCGTCGTCGACGCATTCGAGGGCTGCGACTACCTGGTGACGCCGTCGGGCTCCTGCGGCGGCATGATCCGCACGCACTACGCCGACCTCTTCGCCGGCGACGATGCGTACAGGGCGCGCGCCGACATTCTCTCCGCGCGTACGTTCGAGCTCACGCAGTTCCTGGTCGACGTGCTGAAGGTGGCGCACGTGCCGGGACGCTACGATGCCACGGTGACCTACCACGATTGCTGCGCCGGCCTGCGCGAGATGGGTGTGAAGGCGCAGCCGCGTGCGCTGCTCGCGAACGTCGCCGGCCTGACGCTC
>DATCFA010000243.1:0-5466 GCA_036509805.1 Casimicrobiaceae bacterium | reverse complement strand
TGCTGACACTCGCGCGCGCGGGCGACCACCTGGTCGCATCGAAGTCGCTGTACGGTGGCACCTACTCGCAACTGGCGGTGACCTTCGAGCAACTCGGCATCGCGACGACGTTCGTCGACGGCAACGATCCGCAGGCGTTTCGCGTTGCGATCCGGCCGAACACCAAGGCCCTCTACACGGAGACGATCGGCAACCCGCAGCTCGATGTCGCCGACATCGCTGCGCTGGCGACGATCGCCCACGAAGCCGGCGTGCCGCTCGTGGTCGACAACACGCTCGCGTCACCCTATCTTTGCCGGCCGTTCGAGCACGGCGCCGACATCATCGTCCACTCGGTTACCAAGTACCTGGGCGGCCATGGCACGACGATGGGGGGCGCCGTCGTCGAAGCGGGCACGTTCCCCTGGGACAACGGCAAGTTTCCGCAGATGACCGAGCCGTCGCGCGGCTACCACGGCGTGCGCTTCCACGAGACGTTCGGCGATTTCGGCTTCACGATGAAGGCACGGATGGAGACGATGCGCACGCTGGGGCCGACGCTGTCACCGATGTCGGCGTTCCTGCTGCTGCAGGGCGTGGAGACGCTGCACCTGCGGATGCCGCGGCATTGCGAATCGGCGCTCGCGGTCGCGCAGCATCTCGCGTCGCATCCGCGCGTCGCATGGGTCAACTATCCCGACCTGCCCGGCAACCGCTTTCACGCGCTCGCGCAGCGCTACCTGCCGCGCGGATCGGGCGGTATCCTGACCTTCGGCATCGGCGGCGACGCGAAAGCCGGCGAACGCTTCATCGAATCGGCGCAATTCCTGTCGCATCTCGCCAACATCGGCGACGCCAAGTCGCTGGTGATCCATCCGGCGTCGACGACGCACCGGCAGTTGAGCGACGACGAGCAGCGCGCGGCCGGCGTGCTGCCGGAAATGATCCGGCTGTCGATCGGGCTCGAGGCGCTCGACGACATCCTGTGGGACATCGACCAGGCATTGGAGAAAGCAAACGCATGAACCGTTACTCAGCAGTTCCGTGGCCGTGGGTGGGCTTCATCGTCGCGCTGGCGCTGCTTTTGCAGCAGCTCGTATTGCACGGCGCCGCACCGCCGTCGACGATGCTCGCGTCGTTCGTGCAGGTGGGTGTGGTCGCGCTGCTGGTGGCCACGCTGGCGTTGATCATCCTGCCGCCGCGGCGCGTCGCGTACCTGCTGGGATTTCTCGTCTGCGCAGCGCTGATGGGCTGGGCGCTGTGGCTGCAGTTCGGCCTCGACCTCGAGCCGTGTCCGCTGTGCATGTTCCAGCGCGTGGCGGTGTGCGCGGTGGGACTCGTGTTCCTCGCAGCATTCCTGCAGAATCCGCGGCGCGGCGGCGCGGCCGGCTACGCGATGCTCACGCTGATCGTCGCCGGTGCCGGTGCGGCGCTCGCCGGACGCCAGGTGTGGCTGCAGGCGCTGCCGAAAGACCAGGTTCCGTCGTGCGGCATGGGCATCTCGTACATGCTCGACTCGCTGCCATTCACCGAGGTCATCATGAAGACGCTGGCCGGCAGCGGCGAGTGTGCGGAAAAAGGCTGGGTGTTCCTCGACCTTTCCATCGCCGGATGGTCATTCGTGTTCTTCGTCGCGATGATCGTCGCCGCCATCGCGCTGATACGCCGCGACTGACCGGTGCGCCGCGCGCGGGTGGCGCGTCCTTCTCCGCTTGCACGACAGGTCCCCTCTCTCGCGTGCGGGAAAGGGTCAGGGTGAGGGCCGCTCCCTATTTGGGCGCCATCCTGATTGCCCCGTCGAGCCGAATCACTTCGCCGTTGAGCATCGGAATCTCGACGATTGCGCGCACCAGCGCGGCGAACTCCACGGGCTTTCCGAGACGCGGTGGAAACGGCACCATCTTGCCGAGCGAATCGCGCACTTCCTGCGGGAGGCTCGCGAGCATCGGCGTCTCGAATATTCCGGGGGCGATGGTCATCACGCGTATGCCGCTGCGTGCAAGCTCGCGCGCGATCGGTAACGTCATCCCGGCAACGGCCGCCTTCGACGCACCGTAGGCTGCCTGGCCGATCTGCCCGTCGAACGCCGCCACCGACGCGGTATTGACGATCACGCCGCGCTCGCCATCGGCATTCGGCGTGCCTTTCGCCATCGCATCGGCGGCGAGGCGCAGCACGTTGAACGTACCGATCAGGTTGATCTCGATCGCGCGCCGGAATCCGGCCAACGAATGGGGACCCTCCTTGCCGACGACTTTCTCGCCGTGCACGATGCCCGCGCAATTGACGAGTCCCTGCAGGGCGCCGAACGCGTCGACCGCTGTCGCCACCGCGGCGGTGGCACTCGCTTCGTCGGTGACGTCGGTGCGCACCCAGCGGGTGCCGGCGCCCAGCTCGCGTGCCAGCGCCGATCCGCGCTCGGTGTCGACGTCGGCGATGACGACGTTCGCGCTCGCCGCGGCAAGCATCCGCGCGGTACCCGCTCCAAGTCCGGAGGCGCCACCGGTGACGATGAACGTGCCGCCCGCGATCTGCATCGTCAGTCCCGCGTCGCCTTGACCGCCGACATCGCCGTACCGATGATGCTCGCGACATCGGCGACGTTCGACGGCAGGATCAGCGTGTTGTTGGTGCGCGCGAGGTTGCCGAACTGCGTGACGTACTGCTCGGCGACGCGCAGGTTCACCGCCGCCAAGCCGCCGGGCGCGGTGATCGCGGCGCCGACCTCGCGCAATGCCTGCGCGGTGGCGTTGGCGATGGCGATGATGGCCGCCGCTTCGCCTGCCGCCGAATTGATCTGCGCCTGCTGCTCGCCCTGTGAGCGTGCGATCGCGGCATCGCGCGCGCCCTCGGCCAGGTTGATCTGCTGCTGGCGCCCACCTTCGGACGTCGCGATCACCGCGCGCTTTTCGCGCTCGGCGGTGATCTGCGCCTGCATCGAGCGCAGGATCTCCGCCGGCGGTGTCAGGTCCTTGATCTCGTAGCGCAGCACCTTGACACCCCACGCGGCAGCCGCCTCGTCGAGCGCCGTCACGATGGACGCATTGATCTGGTCGCGCTCCTCGAACGTCTTGTCGAGCTCCATCCGCCCGATGATGCTGCGCAGCGTCGTCTGCGCTAGCTGCGTGATCGCAATCCGGTAGTTCGACGAACCGTAGCTCGCGAGCTTCGGGTCGGTCACCTGGAAATACAGCACGCCGTCGACCTGCAACTGCGTGTTGTCGCGCGTGATGCACACCTGCGGCGGCACGTCCATCGTGATTTCGCGCAGGTCATGGCGATACGCGATGCGATCGAGGAACGGCACGACGACGTTGAGTCCCGGCTGCAGCGTCTCGTGGTACTTGCCGAGGCGCTCGAGCACATAGGCGCTCTGCTGCGGCACGACGCGCAACGTGCGAATGATCGCGATCGCGACGACGACGAATGCGATGAACCAGAAGGGGATCGATCCGAACATGGCGGCAACTCCGGAAAAGTTGAAGTCAGTGGGCACGGTCGGCCACAATCAGGCGCGAGCCGCGCGTGCCGACGATCACCATGGACTCGGCGCGTGGCGTGTCGGGCGTGGCCAAGTCGGCAGTCCATTGCGTGCCGCGATAGTCGACGCGCGCGCTGCCGTCGGCATTCCACTGCCGCACATGAACGCTTCTGCCGACGTCGGCCGATATTTGTGCCGGCGACGCGTGCTGCATCCGCCAGCGGTGCGCAACGAACGTGAACGCAAGTCCGAGCGCCGCCGCCACCGCCCACTGCAGCTCGGCGTTCGCGCCGAGCCACGCGGCCACGCCGCCCAGCGCGACCGCGATGCCGATCGCCAGCAGGTAGAACGTATTGGTGACGATCTCCGCGCCGACCAGCACCGCCGCCGCGATCCACCACGTCCATTGGACATCCATTGCCGCCTCCTCGCTGTCCTGTCGTTCTCGCAGCACAGCATACCGTACCGTCGCCGACGGCACGCCGACGATGCGCCGCTTCGTGCCAGCCACGACGGCAGCCCCCGAGCGACGCCGATTTGGGTTATAATTTTCTTTTTGAATCAGCGCGTTGCGACAACCCGCCAGAGACGGTTTGCGGCGACGGCTGCATCACCATGCCGATCTACGAATATCGCTGCAGCGAATGCGGCCACGAGCTCGAGGCGTTGCAAAAGCTTGCGGACGCACGCCTGCTCAACTGCCCGGCGTGCCACGCCGATGCACTGGTCAAGAAAGTGTCCGCCGCCGGCTTCCAGTTGAAGGGCAGCGGCTGGTACGTCACCGATTTCCGCAACGGCAGCAAGTCGAAGCCCGCCGCCAAGACCGACGACAGTGCGGCGAAATCCGACGCGCCCGCGTCCGACGCCAAAGCGGACGCGAAGCCGGACACGAAATCCGATGCGGCGCCGAAGACGGAAGCCGCGTCGAAAGGCGAGAGCGCGCCGAAAACGGAAACCGCGGCCAAGCCTGCGTCCGCCAAGTCCGAGTCCGTCCCCGCGAAGAAGCCCGCCGCGGCGCCGTCCAGCGGCGGCTCGTCGAGCTGACGCGTCGCCCCCATGCGCCGCTACCTGATCGCCGGGCTGTTGGTGTGGGTGCCGCTCGGCATCACCCTTTACGTGCTGCATTTCCTGGTCACCATCCTCGACCAGTCGCTGCTGCTCATTCCCGAGCACGCGCGGCCCGATGCGCTGATCGGCTTCCACATTCCCGGCTTCGGCGTGCTGCTGTCCTTCCTGATCCTGCTGGTCACCGGCGTGGTCGCCGCCAATTTCTTCGGTGCGCGGCTCATCCTGCTGTGGGAATCGCTGCTCGGCCGCATCCCGTTCGTCAAATCGCTGTATTCGTCGGTCAAGCAGGTCAGCGACACGCTGCTCTCCGAAAAGGGCAACGCGTTCCGCAAGGCGCTGCTGGTCGAGTACCCGCGTGAGGGCTCGTGGACGATCGCCTTCATGACCGGCACGCCCGACCCCAGCGTCGCGCGCCACCTTCCGGGCGAGCACGTCAGCGTCTACGTGCCGACAACTCCCAACCCGACGTCCGGATTCTTCCTGATGCTGCCACGTGCGCGCGTGCGCGAGCTCGACATGAGCGTCGACGAGGCGCTCAAGTACATCATCTCCATGGGCGTTGTCGCTCCCGGCGGCGCAATCCGCCGCGCCGACGCGCCCAGTCCCGCGCACATCGCGTCCCGAAATTGACCGGGCCGGCATGCCGCGCCGCCCTCGCGGGCGTCTTCGCGCGCGCATGGCCTGCCCGCACTCGCGTACCCGAACATTCCTGATCAATTGCCGGAGCAGCACGTGAAACGAACCGACTATTGCGGTCTCATCGACCGCCGCTACCTGGGACAGACCGTCACGCTGATGGGCTGGGTGCATCGCCGCCGCGATCATGGCGGCGTGATCTTCATCGACCTGCGCGACCGCGAGGGACTGGTGCAGATCGTCTGCGACCCCGACCGCGCGGTGACCTTCGCCACGGCGGAGACATTGCGCAACGAATTCTG
>DATCFA010000242.1:0-2375 GCA_036509805.1 Casimicrobiaceae bacterium | reverse complement strand
CCGTGCGCGTTCTTCGAAGCGTGGCCGGACGAGAGCTTGGCGAATTGAGTTCTTGGAGGACAGGTTCGCGCTGGACGAGCGCTCGACCTTGGATGCGGAAACGGAAGAAATGCAGTCTTCCTCGCCTCTCGCGGGTTCGATGTTGACGCCGTCGACTACTCCCAGGTTCCGATCGATTGGGCAGCGCAACGTGTAGCGGAAGCCGGCGCAGAGGTTCGCCTAGTTTGCAAGTCCGCGCTCGATCTGGACCTGAATCCGGGGAGCTATGACTTGGTATACGACTCCAGCTGATATCACCACATTGCTCCACACCGACGAGCGAGTTACGTCGAATTGGTCACCGACGCGCTTGCGCAGGGTGGTTGGTTCGGATTGGCGTGCTTTCGGCCGGAGGGCGGAAGCGGCTACTCGGATGATGAGGACTATGACAGCCACTCGCCTGGAGGAGGGCTAGGCTACAGCGAAGAGCGTTTACGGGAGATCTGGTCCAGGAATCTGCGTGTTCGCAACATCCGTCAGATGGCGAAACCGAGCGCGGAGAGCGGACTATTTGGAGAAACGTTCCTCTGGGCACTCCTTGCGCAGAAGACGTGAGGCTTGGCCCCGCCGTCCAGCGACGTCCTCGGGCAGGCCGCATCGAACCTAAGGTCCTGACCTGCTACCGCCAGGTAATTGTGGCGCGCCCGACAGGACTCGAACCTGTTACCGCCGGCTTAGAAGGCCGGTGCTCTATCCAAATGAGCTACGGGCGCCCGTCGGCATCGTGCGGATGCCGGACGCAGCAATTGTCGCAGGAACCGCCGGGCGCAGGTACCTGTCCGCGCGCCATGCATTGATCCCGCGTGCCTTCCGGGCGGTTCGATCGCGCGCATGGCATTCGCCGGTTGCGCCCCACGGGAACGCGGCGGGTTCGCCGGGCATCCAATGAAGTGAACGGCCCTTCGCGCAAGCGACGTTTCTTCGAACAACAGAAGGAGTCCGCGCCGATGAATGCCCCGGAAAGAATCGTGCTGCCCGATGTCCAGTCGCAAGCGGACACGCGCGCGCTGGCGATCGATGCCGTCGGCGTCAGCGGCTTGCGGTATCCGCTGACAATCGCTAGCAATGGTGTCCTGCATTCCACCATCGCGACGCTGACGATGACCGTCGGCCTGCCCGCAACGTCCAAAGGCACGCACATGTCGCGCTTCGTCGAGCTGCTCGAAGCACAGGCCGCGCCCATTGGCACCGTGCAATTGCGCGCGCTGGTTGCCGATATGTTGCGGCGGCTGGAGGCGAAGAGCGGCACCATCGACATGCGCTTTCCGCTGTTCATCCGCAAGGCGGCGCCGGTGTCGGGTGTCACCAGCCTGCTCGACCACGACGTTCGCTGGCACGGTAGCGTCGACGGCCGCGGCGCCTACGCTTTTCGCGTGCGCGTCAGCGTGCCCGCGACCAGCCTGTGCCCGTGCTCGAAGGAAATTTCCGACTACGGCGCACACAACCAGCGCTCGTCCATCACCATCGAGGCGCGCGTCACCGACGACGTCTGCGCCGAGGAACTTGTCGCCATCGCCGAGCGTTGCGCATCGTGCGAAGTCTACGGGCTCCTCAAGCGCTCCGACGAGAAATTCGTCACCGAGAAAGCCTACGACAACCCGAAGTTCGTCGAAGACCTGGTACGCGATGTCGCCGGCGCGCTCGACCACGACCCGCGCGTGTTCGCGTACGCCGTGGAGGCCGAGAACTTCGAATCGATCCACAATCATTCGGCCTTCGCGCGGATCGCGCGCGGCCAGCTCACACCCATGGCGGACCACGCATGACGACCCACGATGTGCGCCTGCTCGCGCGCGACGAGATCGCTGCGGGCACGATGGCGTTCCACCTGAGCAAGCCGGAGGGCTTCGCGTTCAAGCCGGGTCAGGCGATCGATGTCCTGATCAGCGACGCCGCGGAAGTCGCTAACGATAACAACCGGCATACGTTCTCGGTCGTCAGCGCACCGTCCGAAAGTGATCTCGTCGTCGCCACGCGGATGCGCGACAGCGCGTTCAAACGCGCGCTGGGGGGACTGCCCGTCGGCTCGAGCTTGCGTATCGACGGCCCGTCGGGATCGCTGACGTTGCACCGCGACGTCTCCCGTGGCGCGGTGATGATCGCCGGTGGCATCGGCATCACGCCATTCGTCAGCATGTTGCGCCATGCGGCCGGCGAAAAGTCGGCGCGACAGCTGGTGCTGCTCTATTCGAACCGCGCACCGAAGGACACGGCGTTCCTCCAGGAGCTTTCCGCGCTGGCGCAGACATACCCGGGTTTCCGGCTGCTGGCGACGATGACGGAAGCCGCGCAATCGGCGCCGCCTTGGACTGGTGAGACGCGATTCATCGGCGTCG
>DATCFA010000241.1:0-3422 GCA_036509805.1 Casimicrobiaceae bacterium | reverse complement strand
GTCGCACTTCGCCGCGCAGGGCTACGCCAGCGGCTACCTGCCGCGCGACGATTATCGGCTGCTGATGCTGGGGCTCGGCGTGCTGCTCCCGCTGGGCATCTTGCTGTCGCTGATCGTGTTGCCGCGCGTGTCGCCAGCGCTGGTCCACGTGCCCAACATCCGCGCGTGGCTCGTGCCGCCCCATCGCGCGGACACGCAGGCGACCCTCGGCGCACGCGGCGCGCTGTTCGCCATCATGCTTTCGGTGTTCATCTGCGCGACGCACCTGCTGGTGGTGCGCGCCAACGCGCAGGTGCCGCCGCGGCTCGATGCCGGAGCGCTCGGCAGCATCCTCGGCGTGTTCATGCTCGGCGTCGCGCTGTGGGTGATTGCGTTGCTGCTGCATTTTCGCCGACCGCCTGCGTGACGATGGCGCAACGCAAGGCCTTCCTGTTGCGGATCGATCCCGCGCTGTGGGCGGCGCTGGAAGCGCTGGCGCAGCGCGAGTTGCGCAGCGTCAACGCGCAGGTCGAATTCATGCTGCGCGAAAGCCTTGCGCGGCGTGGCGTCAAGCCGGGAGACTCCAAGCGGAGCGCCGCCCGATAACGCCGGGAGCGCAGTGCACCGGCGTCAGCCGAGTACGTCCGCGAGGAACTTGCCCACGTCGGCGATTTCCTCCAGCGACGCCGAATGCTGCATCCGATAGCTGTGCCATTCGACCGTGTACCGCTGCGCCACCAGCGCGTCGCGTGACGCCTCCGCCCACGCGAGCTGAACAACAGGATCGTACAGGCCGTGCGCCATGAACACGGGCACATCGCGATTCGCCGCCGATCCTTCTGCGGCGAGGGCCGCCCCATCGATCAGGTAGGTCGACAACGCGATGATTCCTGCCAGGCGTTCGGGATGACGCAGACCCGCGTAGAGCGCAATTGCGCCGCCTTGCGAGAAGCCCGCGATGACGATGCGCCGCGCCGCGATGCCGCGCACCTTCTCGCGCGCGACCAGCGCCTCGACGTGCGCTTGCGAACGTTTGACGCCTGCGAGGTCGGCGCGGTCGGTCAGGTTGGCGGCCTTGATGTCGTACCACGCGCGCATCTGCATCCCGTTGTTGATCGACACCGGCATCACCGGCGCATGCGGGAAGATGAAGCGGATGGCGGCGCCCTTCGCCAACGGCAGCGAGCGCACGATGTCCGACCAGCCCTGGCCATCGTCGCCCAGGCCGTGCATAAAGATCACTGCGGCGTCGGGCAGCGCCGCGGTTTCGATTTCGATGGCGGGCAACAGCGGCTGGGTCATGGAAGTGACGCGTAACGAAAGCATCGAGTCTATCGCGATCGTCATCCGATATTGCCGACGTCGCGCACGTGATAGCGCGCGACATGGTGTGACGCGCCGGATTTCGGATTCGTTCGACCCTGCGCCTTGCGCCGCCGCGGCCACGTTGTCGACCGGCTGCCTGCGTACGCGATGGCGTCGTCGATCGCTGGCGCGCCAACATGACCGATGCGCAGATCGCGCAAGCCGAGGCGCACGCGCAACGTATCTACGCGAGCTGCTGCGCTGCCTAGGCTAGCTGCGCGTGTGATGCGCAGTAGTGCCGCGCCTACGTCGGCGCGGTGTATCGGCACCAAGCGAGTTCGCGAGGCGTGTCTGAGCGACTGCCGATACACCGCCAGCCGGGCGACACACACTGCGATGCGGCCGCGCGCACCGGACCCTCTGAGTGAATGCGACATCAGCGCGGCGCCGCCAGCGCCGCGCGTCCACGCGCCGTCAGCATCGGGTGCGCATCGCCGTCCTCGATCAGGCCGAGGCGCACCAGGCGCGCCAAAAGGTCGTCATCGATCGGGATCGGACCGAACGCGCGCTGGTCGATCATCGCGAGGAGCTCGCGGTCTTCAGGTGTCAATGCGTCGTCGCGCTGTTGCATGCCTGTTCGATCCTTCGGTTTCGACAGCCACCTCGCCGCCCTCATTTCAATCGCGCGCGCCCATTGATTTGCGCTGGTGGAAACCAATGGACGCGCCCATGTTCGAAGGGTAAGATGCGCGCCGACCCCGCGCTGCGGCCACAAGCCGCGGTTGCGAGCGCCACTGCTGAAGCCTACCCTATGGCCTCATGCGGCAATCCTTGAGCCACGAGTTTCTCGGAGTCCGGACCGATGTCTTCTGCTTCCAATGCCGTCGCGTTGCGCGACGTTTCCCTCGATGACAAGTACGCGCTCGATTCGGGCCGCGTCTACCTGACGGGCGTTCAGGCGCTGGTGCGCCTGCTGATGCTGCAAAAGCAGCGCGACCAGGCGGCCGGTCTCAATACCGCGGGGTTCGTGTCCGGTTACCGGGGCTCGCCGCTCGGCGGCCTCGACCTGGCGCTGTGGAGCGCCGCGAAATTCCTCGAGCGCGCCAAGGTCAAGTTCCAGCCCGGATTGAACGAGGACCTCGCCGCCACCGCCATCTGGGGATCGCAGCAGGTCAACCTGTATCCGGGCGCCACCGTCGATGGCGTGTTCTCGATGTGGTACGGCAAGGGTCCCGGCGTCGATCGCTGCGGCGACGTGTTCAAGCATGCCAACTTTGCCGGCACGTCGGCGCACGGCGGCGTACTCGTGCTCGCCGGCGACGACCACGCGGCCAAGTCGTCGACGCTGCCGCACCAGTCGGACCACCAGTTCTCGGCGGCGATGATCCCGGTGCTGTATCCGTCGTCGGTGCAGGAAATCCTCGACTTGGGCCTGCATGGCTGGGCGATGTCGCGCTATTCCGGCTGCTGGGTCGGCTTCAAATGCGTGTCCGACACCGTCGAAAGCTCGGCATCGGTGTACGTCGACCCCGCGCGCGTCAACATCATCGTCCCCAACGACTTTCCGTTGCCGCCGGATGGCGTGTCGATCCGCTGGCCGGACGCGTTCCTCGCCACCGAAGCGCGGATGCAGGACTACAAGATCTACGCGGCGCTGCACTACGCGCGCGTCAACCGGTTGAACCGCATCGTCATCGACAGCCCAAAGCCGCGCCTGGGCATCATCACCAGCGGTAAGAGCTACCTCGACGTGCGCCAGGCGCTCGACGACCTCGGCATCACCGAGGCCGACGCCGCCGACATCGGGCTGCGCGTGTTCAAGGTGGCGATGCCGTGGCCGCTCGAGCCCGAAGGCGTGCGGCAATTCGCCGAAGGCCTCGAGGAAATTCTCGTCGTCGAGGAAAAGCGCCAGCTCGTCGAATACCAGATCAAGGAACAGCTCTACAACTGGCGCGACGACGTGCGCCCGCGCGTGGTCGGCAAGTTCGACGAAAAAGGCGAATGGGTGCGCCCGCATGGCGACTGGCTGCTACCGGCGACGTCGGAGCTGACGCCAGCGATGATCGCGCGCGTGATCGCGCAGCGCATCGAGCGCCTCGACCTGCATCCGCGGACGATGGAAAAGCTGCGCGCGCGCG
>DATCFA010000240.1:0-2613 GCA_036509805.1 Casimicrobiaceae bacterium | reverse complement strand
AGTGACATTGGGGTCAGAGACGACTTCGGATACCGACGCCTAAGTCGTCTCTGACCCTACTTTTGATAAGATTGGCCATGCTCGACATCAACCTCCTGCGCAGCGACCTGACCGCCGTGGCGGCGGGGCTCGCCAAGCGCGGCGTCACGCTGGACACCGCGCGGTTCAAGGCGCTGGAGCGCGAGCGTAAGGACATCCAGACGCGCACGCAGGAGTTGCAGAACCGCCGCAACGTATTGAGCAAGGAGATCGGCGCCGCGAAATCGAAGGGCGTCGACCCCGCAGCACTGCTCGCCGAAGCGGCCGGGCATGGCGACGAAGTGAAGCGGCTCGAGGCGGCGCTCGACGCTGCGCAGGTGAAGCTTGCGGATTTCCTGCTCGAGTTGCCGAACCTCACGCACGCGGACACGCCTGACGGCAAATCGGAGCACGACAACGTCGAAGTGCGACGCATCGGAACGCCGCGCACGTTCGGCTTCGCGGCGAAGGATCACACCGACCTCGGCGAAGCGCTCGGTCTGCTCGACTTCGCGGCGGGCGCCAGGATCGCCGGCGCGCGCTTCTCGTTCCTGCGTGGCGAGCTTGCGCGGATGCATCGCGCGCTCGCCCAATTCATGCTCGACGTGCACACGCGCGAGCATGGCTACGTCGAATGCTACACGCCGTACATCGCCAACGCGGCGTCGCTCACCGGCACGGCGCAGCTACCGAAGTTCGAGGCCGACATGTTCGCGGTGAAGAAGGGCGGCCAGCAGGGCGACGAGGCTGCGCTCTACCTGATCTCGACGTCGGAAATCACGCTCACCAACTCGGTGCGCGGCGAAATCCTCGCCGCGGACGCGCTGCCGGTCAAGCTGACCGCGCACACGCCGTGCTTTCGCTCGGAGGCCGGCAGCTATGGCAAGGACACGCGCGGGATGATCCGCCAGCACCAGTTCGACAAGGTCGAGATGGTGCAGATCGTGCGTCCCGAAAACTCGCACGCGGCGCTCGAGGAGTTGACGGGTCACGCCGAGACGATCCTGCAGCGTCTCGAATTGCCGTATCGCGTGATGGCGCTGTGCACGGGCGACATCGGCTTTGCCGCCGCCAGGACCTACGACCTGGAGGTATGGCTGCCGGGGCAGCAGGCGTATCGCGAGATTTCCTCGTGCAGCAACTGTGAGGCATTCCAGGCGCGGCGGATGCAGACGCGCTTTCGCAATGCCCAGGGCAAGACGGAGCTCGTCCACACGCTCAATGGCTCGGGCCTTGCCGTCGGCCGCACGCTGGTGGCGGTGATGGAGAACTACCAGCGCGCCGACGGCCGCATCGATGTGCCGAAGGCGCTCGCGCCGTACATGGGCGGCGTCGACGTTGTCGGTGCGCCGGCGGTGTCGCACAACGCTTGAAGCGGGACAGCGCGGCGCTCCTCGGAACCATTGCACCGAAGCAGGCCCCTCGCCCACGAAGTGGGAGAGGGAGCCTGTTGCGTTTTGCGGGCGGGGTTCGTCTCGCAATAGGGGGCTGTCGCGTGTTGCCGCAGTCCTTCAGCGCATGTTCCCGGTGTGCCCGAGCGAATAGCGGCCCGGTTGCGGCCACACGCAGAGGCCGTGCGGTTCCATGCCGACCTTGATCTTGTGCACGGCGCCCGTCGTGGTATCGAACGCGTAGACGACATCGTCGTAGCGCCCGGATAGCCATAGCGTCTTGCCGTCGCCGCTGACGTTGCCCATGTCGGGACTGCCACCGCCGGGAATCGGCCAGGTGACGTCGATGTGGTGCGTCGCGAAATCGACGACCGATACGCTGCCTTTGCCGCCCTTCATTCCGTGCACGTGGTTCGAGCCGCGATTGGTCACGTAGAGCTTGCGGCCGTCGCGGCTCGGATACAGCCCGTGCGTGCCGATGCCCGTCCTGATGAAACCGGTCTCCTTGAACGTCGCCGCGTCGATGACGAACACGCCATCGGCGAGCATGTCGGCGACGAAGAATTCGCGTCCGTCGGGTGAGATGCGGACGTCCTGCGGCATGCCGCCCTTCGACAGCTTGAGGTAACCCACGACCTTGCGGTCGACGATGTCGATCTTGGCCAGGCTCCCCTGGAATTCGCAGGTGAATATCGCGTAGCGACCGTCGATGGAAAAGTCGGCGTGATTGATGCCACCGCATTCGGGCGTCGCCAGCGACGACTGCAGCTTCATCGTATGCGGGTCGCGGAAATCGAGACGCTTGTGCGCCTCGGCGACGACGATGGCCGATTTGCCGTCCGGCGTGAAATACATGTTGTAGGGATCATCGACGGCGATCGGCGTGCCGGGCTTGCCGGTGGCCGGATCGATCGGTGTCAGGCTGCCATCGGTGCGGTGTTCGGCATTGTTGGCGACCCACAGCGTCTTGAGGTCGTACGAGGGCACCACGTGTTGCGGGTTGTAGCCGACCTTGAACTTGTCGACGACTTTCATCGTCGCAGGGTCGATCACGTAGACGTCGTTGGAGCGCACGTTGGGCACGTAGACGCGCGACAGCGCGCCGGCCGTCGCGGCGGCGTACTTGCCGGCCGCCGCTTCGCTGTAGAGGTTGTGCGGGTCGATCACCGGCGGCATGCCGGCGATTGTCTGCACGGTCGGCGCG
>DATCFA010000239.1:0-11938 GCA_036509805.1 Casimicrobiaceae bacterium | reverse complement strand
CTCGCTGCGCTTTCGCACTCGCGACTGGCGGCGCTTTGATGATCGATACGCATGACCACACTCGTTGCCGTCCGCAAGGGCACAAGCATCACCATCGCAGCCGATTCGCTCACCACGTTCGGCGACCTGAAGCTCTCGGCACAGTTCGACAAGAGCTACGAGAAGATCCTGCATCACAACGGAGCCTATATCGGCCTGTGCGGCTCGGCCGCGCATCAGCTCGTGTTCGAAAGCCTGCTGAAGGAAGGCAAGGGCATCGACTTCTCCAGCAAGGGCGCGATTTTCGAGACGCTGCGCAAGCTGCACCCGATCCTCAAGGAGCAGCATTTCCTCAATCCCAAGGAAGACGAGGACGACCCGTACGAATCGACGCAGATCACCGCGCTGATCGCAAGTCCGCGCGGCATCTTCGGCGTCTATTCGATGCGCGAGGTGTTCGAGTACACGCGCTTCTGGGCGGTCGGCTCGGGCCGCGAGTTCGCAATCGGCGCGATGCACGTGATGTATAACCGGCTGAAGACTTCCGATGCCATCGCCCGGGCGGGCGTCGAATGCGGTGCCACGTTCGACAAGAATTCGGCGCTGCCGATGTCCTCCTACACGCTGCAGGCAGACGCGGACGCATGAGCGCCGCGCGACGCTCTGCAGCCGCGGACCGGTGCGCACGATGAGCCCGCATACGATGACCCTTTACACGCCCGCGCACTTTCGCGCCGACGACCGCGCGGCCATCGCAGAGCTGATCCGCGACCATCCGTTCGCCACGCTGGTGACGCCGGATGCTTCCGAGCCGACGGTGTCGCACCTGCCGTTGCTGTGGGAGCCCGGCGACGGCAACGATGGCATGCTGATCGGTCATTGCGCGCGCGCCAACCCTCACTGGCAGCGTGCGCAAGGCCGGGAATCGATCGCGATTTTCCATGGCCCGCACGCGTACGTTTCGCCGTCATGGTATGCCGAGCCCGCCAGGGCGGTGCCGACGTGGAACTACGCGGGCGTGCACGTGCACGGGGTGCTCGAAGTGATCGACGATGCTGCAAAGCGTCGCGTGCTCGACACGCTGGTGCAGCGCTTCGAAGGGTCGCGCGACACACCATGGACGTTTTCGATGCCTGCGCGCGAACGCGACGCGATGCTGGCGGCGATCGTCGCATTCCAGCTCCGCGTCACGCGACTCGACGCCAAGTTCAAGCTGTCGCAGAATCGATCGCGTCGCGACCGCGAGGGCGTCATCGCCGGGCTCGCCGCCGAGCCCTATGCCGACGCGCACGCGACCGCCGACTGGATGCGCCGCTACGCGCTGGCCGGCGATGGCGGAACCTGAGGCAGCCGCGCCGCGGATACGCGCCGACAAGTGGCTGTGGGCGGCGCGCTTCTACAAGACCCGCGCGCTGGCCGTGCAGGCGATCGATGCAGGGCAGGTACGCATCGGCGACGCGCGCATCAAGCCCGCACATGCGATGCGCATCGGCGAACGCGTCAGCGTGCGCAAGTCGGGTATCGTCGTCGAGGTCGACGCCGTCGCGCTGAGCGAGCGGCGCGGCAACGCAAGCGCCGCCGCACTGCTGTATGCCGAGACGCCGGCGAGCATCGCCGCACGCGAGGCGTTCGCCGCGCAGCGCCGCGCCAACGCACAATCGGCGCCCCTCCATGCCGGCAGGCCCACCAAGCGCGAGCGCCGCAAGCTCGAGGATTTTCTCAACGAGCCGTGATGCGCCGGGGCTCCGGCGTCAGAAAGGCACGTGCCGCGTCACCGGATGAACCCCTTCCCGCCAGGGGAAGGGTTGCGATGCCATCGCCCGCTTGCGCTTGCAATTGCCGCGGCGCGTCAAGCGCGCTGCGACTCGCCCGGCATTGCGTTGACGTGGGAAATGGAACTTGTCGCCGAGATGCCGAGCTCGCGCATCGTCGCCATGACCGAACTGAAGTCGACGGCGGTGCGCACATCGGCGATCGGTTTCGCCAGCAGGTTCACGGCACGTCCGCTGACGATCAGCGGCATGTCGTCGACGAGCGCGGTGCGCAGGCCGCGGATTTCCTGGCCGGCGATCTTGCCCGATATGCCGCGGTCGAACAGCAGCACGACCATCGCCACCTTGTAAGCCTTCGAGGCGTCCGCGATTTCCTGCGCCGGCACGCCGGCGCCCAGCGTCAGGCAATTGATGCCTTCGGTGAACAGCAACAGCTCGAGGATCGCGAGGCCCAGCGTGTTGGGATCGTTCGGCGGCGTGGCGAGTAGCACCGTGCGCGCGTCGCGCACCGGACGCACGAGCCGCGTCACGTCGCGCAGCAGCCGCTGCGCGATGTCCGCGAAGCGCAGCTCCTGGAAGTTGTGCATTTCGCCGCGCACCACGCGCTCGTGCACCGCTTCGTTGAGCGGTATCAGCGTCTGCTCGAGGAACCTGCGCGTGCCCTGTCCGACCAGCAGCTTGGACATGTGGTTCTGCATTTCGCCGATCCGATGCTCGGCGAGCAGCTTGACCGCAGCGCTGATTTCCGCCGGCAGCGGCGAGGGTTCGGCGATCGCGAGTCCGAGCATCGACTGCAGCGCCGATTCGGCCAGTGGCACCACCGCGCCCGCGCGCCAACCTTCGGACAGGAGCTGCTTGATCAGCTTGAGCCGCGCCACCTGGTCCGGCGGGTACACCCGGTCGCCGAAATGGTCGCGCAGCGGCGACGGAAAGCCGTAGCGGCGCTGCCACATATAGAGCTGTTCGCGGCGCAGGCCCGTGCTGCGCACGACCTCGCGGATGTGCAACGCGCCGTGCGTGTCCGGCGCAACCGTTTCGGCCAGACCCACAATCATCGGCGCTGCCTCCAGCCGGCGCGTCGGCGCCTTGATCAAAATGCCCATATGCGTCCTTCCAATCCGAAAATTGTCACTGCGAAACCGTCAAAATGTGCTGCACAAGTATAAGGGAAGGCGGTCAATTTCCGATATTTTCGCGCAGGCTGTGCTGCACGGATCGTACGTTGCACGATACATGCCAGAACCAGACAAGCGGCCTTGCCCGCGATGGGCGATTGGGAGATGATCGCCCGGCGGCAGTGACCGATGCGACGGCGGGAGCGGGCTCATTGCCGTTTTGCGAACCGGGCGCGTGACGCTGAACAACTTCTCGGACGCGCACGGGTGTTGCGTAACGACAGTCAACGACAGGCATCGGGAACGGCGGATGTTCGGGTTCGGCAAATCGATCAGGGATCCGCTCGCCGACGCGAAATCGGCCGAGCGCTGGCTGGCGTCGTTTCCCGCCAACGATCCGCTCGCCATGCATGTCGATCTGTTGAACGAACTCGGCCGCATCGCCGAGCGCGTGACCAGGCGCACGCCGGCCGTGCTCGAGGCCGTGTTCTACGTCGACGCGCACACCGACAATTTACGACAGGCACTGACCGCGCAGTACATCGAGCACGCCAACCGCAGCTCCAAAATCGAGAACCAGCTTTGGTCGGCGATGTTCGACATGACGCAGGCGTTCCTGCTCGCCTACCAGGCGTTCTCGCGCGAAGTGTCCGATCATGCGCAGAGCAACAAGTGGCAGACGCTGCTGATCGAGCTGATCGGGCGCCAGGTCGTTCACCTGCGGCTCGACGCGAAGACTCGGCTGTACCGCTTCGAGCAGTGGATACCGGCGAAATGGGTGGAGCTGCATGCGTTGTTCACGCTCGCGTGCTCGCGCCAGTTCGAGCGTCAGTCGCTGACACTGTCGCCCGGCGGCGAATCTACGACGATCGAGCAGGAGTTCCTGCAGGCGCTGATGCTGCAGCTGATGAACGCCGGCAACCTGAACCCGCGCCACCTCGAGTGGGTGTGCGAGCAACTGCATGAATGGTGCACGCCGCTGCGATTGACGCTCGAGCCATCGTCGTCGACGTCGTTCTTCGTCGATCTCTCGTCGCGCGAGGGCCTGCGGCGGCGCACGCCCGCGCCGCTCGAAGGCCGCGTGCTGTTCCTCGACACGCGGCCGCTGCATGCGATCCTGATGCAGAACGTCATTGCGGTCGAGCAGAAGATCCGCCACCAGCCGCTGTCCGACCGCACGCCGCGGCGCACCGAGCAGCTCAGCCTGCTCAACAAGCTGGCCGCACAGGTCGACCCCGAGTTCAAGCCGTTCGCGCGCCGCGGCGAACGCACCACTGCCGTCGGCGTCGTCGACGCGATCGTGGGCTTCACGCGAATCGCCGCCTATCTGCGCGAGGAAGAGCGCGACCCGATTCCGCGGCTGGACGCCGGCAACAGCTTCGGCGGCACGATGGAGCTCGCCGTGTTCGGCCGCTTGCGCAACGAGGATGATCGGCGCGTCGAGTTCGCGCGCCAGCGTCTGGCCAAGTACGCGCCGGCGGGCGGTCCGTGGGAAGTCAAGGACGTGTCGCAGACGGGCTTTCGGCTGGTCGCGCCGATGAGTGTCGCCAATGCGATCACGCTCGGAACGCTGGCGGCGATCCGCCCGCACGTCCAGTCGCTGTGGACACTCGGCATCGTGCGGCGCATGCGCAGGCTCACTACCGATCGCGCCGAAATCGGGCTGCAGGTGATCGCGATCGCCATTACCGGCGTCGACATGGTCGAGCACCGGCGCAGCACCACCGACAGCTATTCGGTCGATGGCGAGCCGACAACGAGCAACGGCCGCACGTTCCAGGGTCTGTTCCTGGCGATGCGCAAGCGCGAAGGCGAGACCACCGTGCAGTCGGTGATCGTACCGGCTGTCGAGTACCAGCCCACCAAGCGCTTCCAGGTGGTCACTGCCCATTCGATCCATCCGATCCGCTTCGGACGGCTGATCGAGCAGATGTCCGACTGGGTGTGGACGACGATCGAGCCGGTGGATGTCGACGCCAGCGACCGGCCGTTCACGTCCGAGGCCACGACGATCACCGGCAACAACGCCGCTTCCGCGGCATAATCGCCGTTTACCATCCGTCGCCAGGTTGCGGTGCCATGCCGCAGGACGATTCATTGCAGGCAGTGCGCACAGATCGCTACGCGGAAATCCGCGCCGCGCATCGCTGGGACGTGCCGGCGCAATTCAACATCGGCACCGCGTGCTGCCGGCGCTGGGCAGATGACCGCGGCCGTTTTGCGCTGTACTGGGAAGACGAGGACGGCGCGCGCTCGGCGCACACGTACTTCGACCTGCAGCGCGACGCCAACCGCCTGTCGAACGCACTCGCCGCGCGCGGCGTGCGTCGCGGCGACAAGGTGGCGATCATCCTGCCACAGCGGCCGCAGACGGCGATCGCGCACATCGCCGTCTACCAGATGGGCGCCATCGCCGTGCCACTGTCTTTCCTGTTCGGCGCCGAGGCGCTCGAATTCCGGCTCGCATTCAGCGAAGCCGTCGTGGCGCTGGTCGATGCGCAGTCGTGGCCGAACCTGGCGCCGATCCGCGCGCGACTCGAGCACCTGCGCGACGTCATCGGCGTCGCCGGCGTCGAAGCGGATGGCGTCGTCGACTTCGACGCGTTCATTGCCGAATCGGCGCCGCATTTCGATGCCGTGGAGACCGCGCCGCGCGATCCCGCGCTGATCGTGTTCACCAGCGGCACGACCGGGCCGCCGAAGGCGGCGCTGATGCCGCACGGTTGCCTGCTCGGCAACCTGCCCGGCTTCGTGCATTCGCACAACGGCTATCCGCAGCCCGGGGACCTGTTCTGGTCACCTGCCGATTGGGCGTGGACCGGCGGCTTGATGGATGCGCTGCTGCCGGCGTTCTATTTCGGCCAGCCGATCGTCGGCTATCGCGGCCGCTTCGATGCCGAGCGCGCGTTCCGGCTGATCGAGCGCTACCAGATCCGCAACACGTTCCTGTTTCCGACGGCGCTGAAGCTGATGATGAAGGCGTTTGCGGCGCCGCGCGCGCACTTCGACATCGACCTGCGCTCGATCATGAGCGCCGGCGAGGCGGTCGGCACGACGGTGTTCGACTGGGCGCGCGACGCGCTCGGCGTCACCATCAACGAAATGTTCGGGCAGACGGAAATGAATTACATCGTCGGCAACTCGCACGCCGAATGGCCGGCGAAGCCGGGCTCGATGGGACGCCCGTACCCGGGCCACCGCGTGGGCGTGCTCGACGACGCGGGCAATGAAGTGGCCGCCGGCGAAAGCGGCGATGTGGCGCTCCATCGCATTGCGCCCGACGGCACCCCCGATCCGGTGTTCTTCATCGAGTACTACAGGAATCCGACGAGCACGCGCGGCAAATGGACCGGCGACTGGTGCCGCACCGGCGATGTCGCCCGCATCGACGCCGACGGCTACCTCTGGTACGAGGGACGCGCCGACGACATGTTCAAGTCGGCCGGCTACCGGATCGGTCCCTCGGAAATCGAGAACTGCCTGGTCGGGCACGCGGCCGTCGCCAATGCCGCGGTCGTGCCCTCGCCCGACGAGCTGCGCGGCAACGTCGTCAAGGCGTTCATCGTGCTGGCCGCCGGCCACACGCCGTCGGACATGCTGGTCGACGACATCCGCCAGCACGTGCGCAAGTTCCTGGCACCCTACGAATACCCGAAGGAAATCGAGTTCGTCGATGCGCTGCCGATGACGACCACCGGCAAGGTGCAACGCCGCGCGTTGCGCGAGCGCGAACACGCGCGCAAGGTTGCGGCGGCGGGGCCGGCGCCATGAGTGTGCGACTCGCGTTGACCCTCGAGGCGGGCGACTACGCGATCTGCCGCTTGCCACCGGATTCCGAGCCGCCCGCATGGGCCTTCGAGGCGGCGTACTACTCGATCACGCGCACGCGCGACGAAATGTCCATCGTCGTTGCGGCGCACCACGTTCCCGCCGGCGTGATTGCGAGCCGCGGCTGGCAATTGATCCGTGTCGCCGGCCCGATGCCGCTCGACCAGTCAGGAATCCTCGCCAGTGTGACGACGCCGCTCGCGGCAGCGCGCGTGTCGGTGTTCGCGCTGGCAACCTACGACACCGACTACATCCTCGTCCCCGCTGCGCAGCGCAACGCCGCCGTCAGCGCGCTGGAGGCGGCCGGCCACAAGGTGGCTACTCGCCTGTAGCAGGGCGTTTCACGGATCGCCGGCCGCACGCATCCGCTCGAGGAAGTGCCGGTGCAACAGCACCCACACCGCCGCCGGCGCGACGGTCGGCAATATCAGTGCGCCGAACTGGTAGGCGAACGCGATCACCTGCCGCTGTGCCAGCGAAAATCCGGTTTGCGAGGCGACGAACGGGCCCGCGCTGAACGCGATGTTCTTCAGGAAGTCGGCGAGCACGCCCCACGCCACCAGCGGCAACAGCACGACGATGCCGAAGCCCAGTTTTTTCGCGTAGCCGCGCGCGTGCGCTGCCAGCGTCAGCGCCGCGAACATCGGCATCCCGTACGAATAGAGCAGCGCGTTGACGTCGACACTGATCGCACCCGCGCCGTCAGCACTGCCCGGACGCAGCGACGTGACGAAGGTAATGACGGATGCGTGCTGCTCGACGCTCCTGACGAGGTCGGCAAGGGCCGTGTGAGCCAAAAGGTCGCAAATGAGGCGCACCGGCCACGTGAACAACGGGCCCGCGAAATACCACAGCGCGAACGTCATCGGCAGGAAGCCCAGCGTCGCAAGCACAAAGCGCGGCAGCGGACCCTTCAAGCGGCGACGACGGCGGCACCCGAACCCGGCGGCGGGCCTCTACCGCGGTCCACGCCGTCGCGCGGCAGCGTGCGCACCCACACCAGCCACACGATCAGCACGTCGAGCATGATCAGCGCCTGCCACACGTACAGGTGCGCCCACTCGAACCAGCTGCGGTTCCACTGACCGAGGTAGAACAGGCTGATGACGCGGACGATGTTGAGGCCCTGCACGGCGAGCGTGCCGGCGACGAGGCCCGCCAGCTTGTTCTTCCAGGGTGCCGGGTACGCGAGCATCGCCGCCAGCAGCACGATCGTCGCCTCGACGCCGTTGCAGCCGGCCTCGATGGACACCGCGAAGCCGTTCGACGTGCTGCGGATGATGCGGCCGGTGGCCACGACATCGTGGTCGAACAGCGTGACGAGCCACGTCGAGATGTGCGCGAGCGTGATCGTCCACGGCGCAACGAACCATTCTTGCGCCCATGGCGTCAGCTCGAGGCCGAACAGCGTCGCCTGCAGCACCAGGAAGAGGATGAAAAAGCGCACCACGACGCAATTCTAACCGCAGTGCGCGGCGCCCGGCATCAGGCGCGAACCCGCCACCACCACCAGCGCGCGTACGTTCCAAGGATTGTTCCTCGCCATGCGCAAGCGCGAACGCGAGACGCCGCTACACTCGGTATTCGTGCCAGCCACCGAACACCACGCCATCAAGCGCTTCAAGGTGGTCACTGCCCACTGCATCCACCCCATCCGCGTTGGCCGCCTGATCGAACAGATATCCGACTGGGCTTCGCCCACGATCGTGCCGCTCGGCATCGATACGCCCCGATCATCGTCGGCACCGCCGGCGACGCGCCTGGTGCAGCGCAGGACAGATCGCCGCTTCGGCGGCACGCACCACACTCAACATCGAAGCGGGGACGTTCGCGATCTGCCGGCTCGAACCTGCGCTTGCGTTGCCCGCGGGCGTGGGTGCGCGCGGGCGAAGCGCGCTCACGTCGCGTCCGGGTCCGTGGCGTCCGCAGCGCAGCGTGCAGTGAGCCTGCGATATTGCGCGAGTATTGCTGCCGCTTGCGCCGGGCCCGCTTCGCGTGCCAACTCTTCGTCCGATCCACGCTGATTGTGCAATGTGCCGTCGAGGAAGCGGTCGACCTCGGCACCTCGCACCACGTTTAGGGGCACGTCCAGGCGCCGCGCGACGCGGGTGATGACCGCGCGCCAATCCTGCAGCAGCATTTCGTAGTTCATGTGCAGCACCGGCGCATCGACGGTGGCAACGAAGTCCTCCACATGGTCCATGAACGCACGCCACAACGAGAGGCCGGTCTGAAGAGTGCCGCCCCCTCCGGCCCGCAGCGACTTGGCCACTTCGAGCGGATGACGAACGCTGACCACGTAGCCGGGTCGGTAGCCATGATCTGTGAGGGCCCGATGCCAAGCCGGACACAGCGCGCAGATGCGCGGGTCCTTGATCAGTATCAGCGGCGCGTCTTGATAGACCTCGCGCAGGATCGCGCGCGCATCGTCCCGGAATTCGTCGATGACAGGCCCTTCGTCGGGCAACTTGAAGTCGATGCGATTCCACTTGCCGCCGAGTTGCTCTATCAACCGCGAATCAAGATCCGTCACGTCCTCCGTTTCCCAGAAACCCGTCGGGTTCAACCCCATCTGCGGCGAGTGCACGGTTTCGGGCAACAGCGCGCCGCACAGGTTCAGCGCGCGCGTGAGCGCCGACGTTCCGCTGCGGTACACGCCAAGCACGACAATCGCCCGGCGCTGCGCGCTGCGCAATCCGGCTACGATCGCCGGCGAGCGCTGCGACGCCCGCGCCTCTTCACGGAACGATTCAACGAGCGACTTGAGGACCGGGACCGGGACATACCTCCCCCGGTTGTCGTTCAGCAACCAGCGCAGCAGGACATCGCGATGGTGCGGTTGCCAGGGCCCCAGCGGATTTGTCGCGTCGTCCACGCCGGCCAGCGCTGCGGCCACCAATTCCTCGGGAATGCGCGCGGCGTCTACCACCGATATTGACGCCGCCGCCGTCCGGGGCAGGTACAGGAGATCGTCGACGACGACAGGCTCCACGCGCATGGCCGCACGGACACGAAAATCCCAGCCCCGTCCAGCACCCATGGCGCGGAAGCCTCCGAGCGACAGGAAGAAGTCGCGCGGTACGAAAAGATTGTCAGCGGCCTTCGCCGCGTCCCGCGTCAGCAGCGAAAAACCGGGCGTCAGCGCATCGGGGGCTGCCAGCGACGGCGCGCCGTCAGGCGCACCGTCGCTGGCAGCGGCCACTGGCGCTTCGTCCTGCATACGCGAATAGCCCCACAGCACCTCGGCGCGAACCACGGCGCCCACCATGCGCTCGATGCGCTCTGGCGCGAATCGATCGCCTCCGGCCAGGAATGCGAGCCAAGGACCGCGCGCCGCGCGCGCACCGGCGTTCGCGGCTGCAGCCGCGGACGCCATCGGCATGTTGAGTACCTGAACCGGGAACGGAAAGTTGGCCGTGATGGCGGCGAGGTCGGCAGAACGCCTATCGGCCTCACCGGTATCCACGATGACGAGATCGATATCCGCGAATGTCTGGACGGCCACCGACGCAGTTGACTCGCGCCATTCCACGTCATCGGACACCGTCATGACGATGCTGACATGGACGGGGGCCGGTGTCTCGCGCCGCCGCGCGTTCTCGCGCTCGCGGTACGCGGCTATCAGCGCACGTTGCGGCAGGTTGGCCCGCCGTGACAGCATCGTGGCGAGGACGCTCGCAAGATCGGCACGCACGATGTGCGCCTGCCATCCGGTGCGCTCGGCCGCTTGCGCGATATATTCCATCGCCTCGTGGCGGCGGAAGCGATCGTTCAGGACGGCGCCCAGGAGATGGAGCGACGCTGCATCGCCGGGGTCGGACGCGATGGCCTCGCGGTACAGCGCTTCCGCACTCGCCAGCGATCCTGCGCGATGCGCTTTCACCGCCTCCAGGTGCAACGGTGAGGGACCCGCGCGCGGCGGCCACGCCGGCACCTCCGCCGCGCACGGCCCCGCATTGGCGGATCGCGCGTCGAGCAACCCATGGCAGTGCTTATAGCGCTTGCCGCTGCCGCAATCGCAGGAATCGTTGCGGTTCATGATGCCGGATTGCTGCGCAGTTCATAGAGCAGGCGCCGATGCAGCAGCACCCACAACACCGCAGGGATGACGGCAAGCAATATC
This sequence comes from Casimicrobiaceae bacterium, assembly GCA_036509805.1. Taxonomy (GTDB): domain Bacteria; phylum Pseudomonadota; class Gammaproteobacteria; order Burkholderiales; family Casimicrobiaceae; genus VBCG01. The sequence continues at coordinate 1,121 of DATCFA010000239.1, read as the reverse complement.
GACGCACCCAACTGGTAGCAAAACGCGATGGCTTCCCGCGCCGCTGGGCTGAGACCTGCCTGCGAAGTTACCAGCGGACCTGCTGAAAACGTGACGTTCTCGAGGCAATCGGCGCCCACGCCAAAGGCGATCAACGGCAACATACCGACGGAGGCCGATATCGAGGGTCGAACAGCGTGACGAGCCACGTCGAGATGTGGGCGAGCGTCACCGTCCACGGCGCGAAGACTAGGCCCGCGCCCATGGCGTCAGCTCGAGGCCGAACAGCGTCGCCTGCAGCACCAGGAAAAGGACGAAGAAGCGGAGCACGGCGCGATTCTATCCTGCACGGCGAAACGCGTCGCTGCTACGCGCGCGCCAGCGCGGGATTGTTCGCGAAGTAATGGCGCACGCCGTCGGCGATCGACTCGGCGAACCTGCGCTGCTGGCGCGGATCCCGCAGCTTCGCCTCCTCGTCGGGATTGGAGATGAATGCGGTCTCGATGAGGATCGACGGAATGTCCGGCGCCTTCAGCACGGCGAAGCCCGCCTGCTCGACCGTATCCTTGTGCAGCGAGTTGATCGCCTCGAGCTCGTGCAGCATGTAGCGGCCGACCCTGAGGCTGTCGTTGATCTGCGCCGTCTGCGACAGGTCGAGCAGCGTGCGCGCCACCAGCGGGTCCTTGACGTCGAGGTTGACGCCGCCGATCAGGTCGGCGGAATTCTCCTTTTGCGCGAGCCACTTCGCCGCCGCCGACGTGGCGCCCCGGTCGGACAGCGCGAACACCGACGAGCCGCGCGCGCGCCGCTCGGTGAATGCGTCCGCGTGGATCGAGATGAACAGGTCGGCACTGACGCGGCGCGCCTTCTGCACGCGCTGCGCGAGCGGCACGAAATAGTCGTCATCGCGCGTCAGCATCGCGCGCACGTGCGGCTCGGCCTCGAGGATCTTGTGCACGTAACGACCGATCGCCAGCACCACATCCTTTTCGCGCGTACCTTGCGCGCCGATCGCGCCCGGATCCTCGCCGCCGTGTCCCGGGTCCAGCGCCACGGTGACCGGCCGCATTTCGGGCTTCGGTGTCGCGCGGCGTTTCGGCGGCGCAGCGGTGCCCGGCCTGCGCGGCGCGGGCGCCGCCTGT
>DATCFA010000238.1:0-3099 GCA_036509805.1 Casimicrobiaceae bacterium | reverse complement strand
AATGGCTTCGAGCGTGACACCCGCGCCATGCGACCAGCCGAGCAGACCGACCTTTGCCGTACCGACACCGGGCATTGCGCGCAGGAACGCGACCGCCGCATAGGCGTCGCCGACGCGATCGCGTTCCTTCAGCGTGCGCTGCCTGAACGGCACCGTGCAGATCTCCTTGATCCCGCGTGACGTGAAGCTGTCGAGCATCAAGACTTCGTAGCCGAGGCCCGCGAGGTACTCGCCCCACATCCGGTGGCGGGCGTTGAGCCGGCCGCTGCTGCCATACGCGCCGCCGCAGCCGTGCATCATCACCACGGCCGGATGCGGACCCGCGCCTTGCGGAGGGAACAGGAACGCGACCAGTGGCGCCGGTGACGACGACAGGCCGCCGGGTGCAATGGCGACCCGCTCGGGCGCCGACACCGCCGCGTGCGCAGCCAATGCAAGTGCGAACGCCGATGCGAGCACCAGCGATCGATGGCCGCACGAGGACCGCAGGCAACGGCCGGCATGCGTTGTCATTCGCTGCGCTCGCGTTGCGCCGCGTCGCCCTGCGCGCGCAATGCGTCGAGCGATGCGCCCATCGTCAGCGCCTGCGGGTCGACCTTGAGGTGCAGCAGCGACGCGGTGCCCGCGGCGCGCGCGCGGGTGAACGCCGGTGCGAATTCAGCCGTCGTGGTGACGGTCTCGGCGTGGGCGCCATAGGCACGCGCCCAAGCGGCGAAATCGGGGTTGACGATCGTCGTGCCGGACACGCGCGCCGGGAAGCTGCGCTCCTGGTGCATGCGGATCGTGCCGTACATGCCGTTGTCGACGATGACGAAAACGATCGGCAACTGGTACTGCATCGCCGTCGCGAGCTCCTGTCCGTTCATCTGGAAGCAGCCGTCGCCGTTCCACGAAACGACGACGCGCTCGGGATGCACGAGCTTGGCGGCGATCGCGGCAGGCACGCCGTAGCCCATCGAGCCGACATAGGGTGCCAACTGCGTGCGAAAGCCGCGATAGCGATACGCGCGGTGCATCCACGTCGCAAAGTTGCCCGCGCCGCTGGCGACGATCGCATCGGCGGGCAGGTGCTCGTCGAGCCAGCGCACGATGGCCCACAGGTCGAGCGCGCCGGGCACGGCGCGCGGCGCGCGCCATGCGTCGAAATCGGCGTGCGCGGTCGCGGTGTCGGCCGCCCACGACAACGCAGGTGGTGGGGCATACGTTGCGAATGCGTCGAGGAATCCGCCCGGCGTCGCGCAAATGGCGTGTGCCGGCTGGTAGACCTTGCCGAGCTCGTCGGGCGACGGATGCACGTGCACCAGCGTGTTCGCCGGCGTGGGCACATCGAGCAGCGTATACCCGGATGTCGTGACTTCTCCCAGCCGCTCGCCGATCACCAGCAGCACGTCGGCATCGCGCAGCCGCGCCGCCAGCTTCGGATTGATGCCGATGCCGACATCACCGGCGTAATGCGGGTCGCGATTGTCGAACAGGTCCTGGTGGCGGAATGCGCAGCCCACGGGCAACTTCCAGCGCGCCGCGAACGCGGCGAGCGCCGCGCAGGCGTCGCCATCCCAGCGGCTTCCGCCGGCGATGACAAATGGCGCGCGCGCGCCCGCGAGCAGCCGATGGACCGCCGCCAGGCTGCGCGGGTCGACCGTTCCCGCCACCGGCTCGACGCGCGCGGCGATGGTGCAATCGGCGCGCGACGCCAGCATGTCCTCCGGCAGCGCCAGCACGACCGGTCCGGGGCGCCCGGACATCGCCGTGCGGTATGCGCGCGCGATGTACTCGGGAATTCGCTCCGCGCGGTCGATCTGCGCCGCCCACTTGGCGATGCTGCCGTACATCCTGCGATAGTCGATTTCCTGGAACGCCTCGCGATCGGCGAAGTCGCCGCCGACCTGGCCGACCAGCACGATCATCGGCGACGAATCCTGCTGCGCCGCATGGATGCCGATCGCGGCATTCGACGCACCCGGCCCGCGCGTGACCATTGCGATGCCGGGGCGCCCGGTCAGCTTGCCATAGGCTTCGGCGGCATACGCGGCGCCGCCTTCGTTGCGGCAGATGATGAAGCGCAACTGCTCGCGGACATCGACGAGCGCGTCGAGGACGGCGAGGTAGCTCTCGCCGGGGACGCCGAACGCCAGCGTGGCGCCTTGCGCGACGAGGCTTGCGACGAGGATTTCGCCGCCGGTGCGTGAAATCATGATCGGGAGGGCAGGGATGAGGTCGCCGATTTTACGCGACGCGCAGCGCACGCGCCCCTATAATCGCCGTCGGTGCAAAGACGAAGGCCCGGTGCCCTCTCCGGGGAACGCAACCGACATGGTTCATGTGACGACGGCGTCCGACACGATGATTTACCTCGGCGCGGGCATCGCGCTGGCCGCGGTCACGATGGCGCTGCGTCGCGAGCTGCGTCGCGCGGCGGCGGTGATGATCGTGCTGATGCTGGTCGGCGCGATCGGCATCGAGCTGCTGGACGTGCTGCGCGGCACCACCGACAACGGCCGCGTGACGCTGATCGCGCGCGAATTCCTGCTGTTCCTGATCGCGCTCGGGTTTTTCCGGGTTGCCGCGATGTTCCTGTTCCAGGGAATCCTCGTGCGCCTCGCGGTGCCGCGGATCCTCGCCGACCTCATCATGGCGGCGGTGCTCGTCGTCTACATGCTGGTGCGCATCAGCAGCGAAGGCGTCGACCTGTCCGCCATCGCGATCCCGTCGGCGGTGATCACCGGCGCGCTCGCCTTCTCGTTGCAGCACACGCTGGGCAACCTGTGGGGCGGCATTTCGCTGCAGCTCGACAACACCTGCCGGATCGGCGACTGGGTACGCATCGACAATGTGTTCGGCCAGATCGTCAGCATCCGCTGGCGCTACATGTCGATCGCCACCAACAGCGGCGAGACGGTGATCGTCCCCAACGCCCAACTGGTGACGAACAAGGTGCAGGTGCTGGGGCGCCGCGGTGACGAACGCATTCCCACGCGCCGCGATGTGACTTTCGAAGTGACATTTTCGACGCCGCCTTCGCGCGTGATCGCCGTCGTGCAGGACGCGATCCAGCGCATCGATGTGGACAACATCGCCACGCAGCCAGCACCCACCTGC
>DATCFA010000237.1:0-2478 GCA_036509805.1 Casimicrobiaceae bacterium | reverse complement strand
GACGCGCAAGAGCTACAACGCGGGCAACGTCGGCGTGCTGCAGGTGCTCGACGCCGAGCGCCTGTACCAGCAGGCGCGCTTAGGCTACGTGCGCGCGCAGGCGCAGCGCTACCTCGACACCGTGCAGCTGTTCCTGGCGCTCGGGGGAGCCGCGGACTACCGCGATCAGTAGCCGGCATCGCTTTGCCGGCTGTATACAGCAGGTAATGCTTGCTCTGTATACCGTCAAGGCGTAGGCTTTCCACGCCAGTCATTGGCGGGAGGCGTCATGCACGAACGGGCCCCGGTTTATGTTCCCAACGAGTACACACCGGATCCCGGCGTCGTGTTCGACCCCGCGGTAGGCGCGACGTACATCAGGTACTCGCGGATGCTGGTCCAGCGTGGGTATGTGCAAAGTTCGCTGGGCGGAATGGTGATTCGCGAGCCGCATCCGGGTTATGCGGACGGCATCTGCTACGCAAAGCCGCAGGGCATATCGCTGGAAGAGGTGGAGCTCGACGACCTCGTGATTACCGACGTGCCGTACGGCCGCGTGCTGTACGGCGAGCGAGCAACGACGGTAGGTCACCAGATGAACCGCGAAATCCTGCGGCTGCGTCCCGATGTCAACTGCGTGATCCACCTGCATCACGACGAAACCATCGCGTTCCTTGCAGCGGGCTTCCAGGAAATACGGAGCACTTCGCTGACGTTCTCGTACCTGATGCAGAAGCCGGCGCGCTATCTGTCGGCGAGCCTCAACGTCGAGGAAGACGTTGGGCCGATCAAGACCTTCATCCAGGACACCAACTGCATCGTCATGCGCCGCCACGGTTTCACCGTGCTGGGGCGCACCGTGTCGGAGGCCTATCACCGCACCAACGTGCTCGTTTCCGAAGTCAAGCGCAACATCATTGCGGAGACACTCGCCGCTGCGAAGGGCACGACGCCCGAGTACCTTTCGGACGAGGAAATGCAATGGATGATGAAGCAGGGCGACGCCGTCGTCTATCCGGCGCTGATGCGCCGCAAGCAGGGAGAAAACGCACGATGAACACGTTGAAGATTTGTGCGCTGGCGTTGCTGCTGGCGGCGGGTGCCGCGCACGCGCAGCAGTGGCCATCGCAGCCGATCAAACTGATCGTACCGTTTCCGGCAGGCGGCGGCACCGATCTCGTCGGCCGCGCGATTGCCAAGGGAATGGCGGAAGGGCTCGGGCAGCCGGTCGTCGTCGACAACCGCGGCGGCGCCGGCGGCACGATCGGCTCCGAAATTGTCGCGCGCGCGACGCCTGACGGATATACGCTGGGCATTGCCACCAGCAGCACGCATCCGACGTCGGTCGTGCTGATGAAGAGCGTTCCGTACGACCCGGTGAAAAGCTTTGCGCCGGTGACGATGATCGGCAAGACGGCCTACGTGCTCATCGCGAGCCCGACGTTGCCGGCGACCAGCATGAGCGAGTTCGTCGCGTATGCGAGGGCCAATCCCGGAAAGCTCAACTTCGCCTCGGTGGGCGTGTCGACGCTCGGCTACCTGATCACGCGGCAGATGCTGATCGACGCGGGCATCAACATGGTGCACGTGCCGTACAAGGGTTCGGCGGAGGTGTATCCGGCGCTGATCAGCGGCGATGTCGCGATCGAGTTCGACAACCCGTCGGCGTCCGCGGGCATGGTCAAGTCCGGGCGGTTGCGGGTGTTCGGCACCACGCTGAAGACTTCGCTGATGCCGACGGCGCCGGAGTTCGCCGATATCGGTTACAAGAACCTCGACACGACGTTCTGGTACGGGATCGTGGCGCCGGCTGGCACGCCGAAGGCGATTGTCGATCGCATCCAGGCGGCTGTCGCCAAGTATGTGGCGTCGCCCGAAGGCCGCAAGGTGCTCGATAGCGCCGGCATCGAGCCGGTCGGCGATACGCCCGAGGAGTTCGGCGCCATCATCGCGCGTGACAACGCGCGTGCACAAGCGCTGGCGGACAAGCTCGGCATCAAGCCCGAATGACGCGCATTGTCGAGGACACGCGGGCGACAGGCACTGACGTTGCGATGGAGCGCGCGGTGCGAGGCATCCGCAACGCGGCGAGGCTGGTTGCGCTGGCGCTGGGAATCCTCGCCGCAAACGCGCACGCAGCGCCGCGCGATCTCACGTGGGTTGCCGGGCAGACTTCCGGTGGTTGGTACGTGCAGGCGGTCGGGTTCGCGAATCTCGTCAAGGCCAGGGATCCCGACCTCACCATACATGCCGTGCCCGGCGCCGCCTACGGCAACATGACGAAGCTCGAGCTGGGACAGGCCGACCTCGCGTGGAGCTTGCCGCCGGTGATCACCGCGGCGTATGCGGGCAGCGCACCGTACACGGCGCCGCAATCGGACCTGCGGCTGGTGATGACGGGGCTGGGTTTCGTCGACAGCCAGTTCTGCGTGGCTGCCGACTCGCCGATACACTCCATTCGCGAACTGTTCGAGCAAAAAATGGTGGCCAGGATCGGCT
>DATCFA010000236.1:0-4429 GCA_036509805.1 Casimicrobiaceae bacterium | reverse complement strand
GCAGCACCTCGGTGGCATCGAACGCCTTCTTGTAATAGTCGATGGCGGCGGCGGCGTCGCGCACGATCAGGTAGGGAGTGACGGCTTCGTAGCCGGCGGGAATGGCTTGCACGCTCATGGCAATCTCCTCGATGCGGCCATCACTTGGGTGGCCAGTGTTGGGCGAATACGGCAGCGACGCGCGGATCGGCTTCGATCCGCTGCAGCACTGCATGCAAATCGGGACGCGCCGCAGCGATGTGCGCGCGCGACCCCGACCATTTCGACACGACGGCGGCGTACAGGTCGAGTGCGCCGATGTGCTCGCCGGTCAGCAATGGCCGCGCCGCGAACAGGTCGGCGAACATTTCCCAGTGCTTGTGCAGCGTGGCGCGGGTGCCGGCGCGCACGCGCTTCGTCAGCGCCTCGTCGTCGCCCAGGTCGCTGACGAAGCGCTCGGGGTAATCGATGATGGTGATCATCGGATAGCAGTTGGCGGCGATGAAGACGAGGCCGCGGATGGCCTGCGCGCGCGCGGACGGCGATGCCGGCAGCCAGTGCGCGTCGGGGTACGCATCGGCGAGATGAATGTGGATGGCGGCACTTTCCGACAGCGCGCTGCCGTCGTCGAGCACGAGCGTGGGGATCTGGCCGATCGGGTTGACCGCGAGGAGCTCGTCGAACGCGTCGTTGCGTTCCCACGAGGCGGTTTCCTTCACCCGGAACGGCGCACCGATGATCGTCAGCGCAGCCTCGACCGATGCCGAGCCCGAGCCTTTCTTGCCATAGAGCGTGTACATCGCGATGCCTCCGTGTTCAGAGTGAATGGCCGCCGCGGATCAGGCCGACGCCGATGCCTTCGATCGCGAACGCATGCCGCGCAGGATCGACGATGATGGGCGCGAACGCCGGGTTCTCGGCGATCAGCAGCACGTCGCGCCCGCGACGCTTGAGGCGCTTGACGGTGACTTCGTCGTCGAGGCGCGCGACCACCACCTGGCCGCTGCGCGCGTCGTCGCTCTTGTGCACGGCCAGAAGGTCGCCGTCGAGGATGCCGGCGTCCTTCATGCTGGTTCCGCGCACGCGCAGCAGGTAGTCGGCGCGCGGCGTGAAAAGCTCGGGGTCGAGCCGGTAATGCGCCTCGACGTGCTCGGCGGCGAGGATCGGATGTCCGGCGGCCACGCGTCCCACCAGCGGCAGCGTCCCCTGCAGCGGCATCCCCGGTATTTCCTTGAGCCGCAGGCCGCGCGATGTGCCGGGAATGATTTCCAGCGCGCCCTTCTTGGCCAGCGCCTGCAGGTGGTCCTCGGCGGAGCTCGCCGTGGAGAAGCCCAGGCCGCGGGCGATTTCGGCGCGCGTCGGGGGCATGCCCGTGGCGTCGATCTGGCTGCGGATCCAGTCGAGGATCTGCCGTTGCCGCGCGGTAAGCGCAGGCGCTGTCGATGGCGCCGCGGAAGGAAAGCGCAGGTGCGCGAACGGCCGGCGTGCGGAAGGCTTGGGTTTGCTCAAGGGTGCCTCGATACCGTATGGATATGCGGTACCGTGATTATAGGCGGCCGCAGGTCCGCGTCAAGCCTCGTGCTCCGACAGCGCAGCGCGGACAGCACCGCACGTTCTTGCAGCGGAGCACCGCAAGTTTTGCTGGTTGCCTGCCTGCAACCTCGCGCAAGTCCCTCATTTTGCTGTGTTGCTGCAGTGGAACGCCGCTTGCAACAGAGGCTGCATATCCTGGCGCGACTCAATGTCCACCGAAGCCGACGGCAACAAAACCCTTTCCTCGCGCGGCCTGTCGCGGCGGCGCTTCCTGCGCGATTCCGGTGCGTTGACCACCGGGCTTGCGACCGTGGGCGCCGCGCATGCACAGATGATCAACACGCCGCCCCTCGCGCCGGCCGCCGCCGCCGTCGTGAAAGCCGGCGCGCCGGTACCGGTGACGCTCAACATCAATGGCCACGACTACGCGCTGACGCTCGAATCGCGCGTGACGCTGCTCGACGCGCTGCGCGAGTACGTCGGCCTGACCGGAACCAAGAAGGGTTGCGACCGTGGCCAGTGCGGCGCGTGCACGGTACTCGTCGACGGCCGCCGGATCAATTCCTGCCTGGCGCTCGCCGTCACGCATGCCGGCGAGCGCATCGTCACCATCGAGGGCCTCGCTTCTGCCGCCGGGCTGCATCCGATGCAGCAGGCGTTCATCGAGCAGGACGGCTTCCAGTGCGGCTATTGCACGCCCGGCCAGATCTGCTCGGCGGTGGCGCTGCTCGACGAAGTGCGCGCAGGCGACGCGAGCGCCGTCACGCCCGATGTCCGCCAACGCAATGTCGCGCTGACCGACGCCGAAATCCGCGAACGGATGAGCGGCAACCTGTGCCGCTGCGGCGCGTATGCCGGCACCGTCGCCGCGGTGCGCGAAGTGGCGAAAGGCGCCTGACGATGCGCGCATTCGACTATGTGCAGGTGACGCGTGTCGACGATGCGATCGCAGCGCTCGGCGACGGCACGCGATGCCTGGCGGGCGGCACCAACCTGCTCGACCTGATGAAGGGCGGCATCGAAAATCCGCTGCGTCTCGTCGACATCAACCGCCTGCCGCTGACCGAAGTGATCGACACGCCGGACGGCGGGCTGCGCATCGGCGCGATGCTGCGCAACAGTGACTTGGCCAATCATCCGCGCGTGCGTCGCGACTATCCGCTGCTGACCGAGGCGCTGCTGGCTGGCGCGTCGCCGCAGTTGCGCAACATGGCGAGCGTCGGCGGCAACCTGTTGCAGCGCACGCGCTGCTATTACTTTGCCGACACGGCGTTTCCGGCGTGCAACAAGCGTGATCCGGGCTCCGGCTGCGGCGCGCGCACCGGCCACAACCGCATTCACGCGATCCTGGGTGCCAGCGAGCAGTGCGTGGCCGTGCATCCGTCCGACATGTGCGTCGCGCTGGCGGCGCTGGACGCCGGCGTGGTCGTGCGAAGCCGCCACGGCGAGCGCACGATTCCGATGGCACGCTTCCACCGGTTGCCCGGCAGTGAGCCACAGCAGGACACGCGGCTCGCCAGCGACGAGCTGGTCATGACCGTCGTGCTGCCCAAGCCGGCATTTCCGCGCAACGTGCATTACCTCAAACTGCGTGATCGCGCGAGCTACGCGTTCGCGCTGGTATCGGCCGCCGTCGCGCTCGACCTCGACGGCAACCGGGTGCGCGCGGCACGCATCGCCATGGGCGGCGTCGCGCACAAGCCCTGGCGCGCGTTGGATGCCGAACAGGCGCTGGCCGGTGCGACACTCGACGCGTCCGCGATCGAGCGCGCGTCGCACCTGGTGACGGCGGGCGCGGTGCCGCTGCGCGACAACGCATTCAAGGTCGACTTGGCGCAGCGCGCAGTCGCGCGCGCGCTACAGATCGCCATGGAGCGCACATGAACCCGGTCATAGGACAACCGCTCGATCGCACCGACGGAGTACTGAAGGTGACGGGCACCGCGCAATACGCGGCCGAATTCGCGCTGCCGCAACTGTGCCATGCGACCATCGTGCAGAGCACGATCGCGCGCGGACGCGTCGGCGCCATCGATGTCTCGCGCGCGCAGAACGCGCCGGGTGTGCTGCTGGTGATGACGCACCAGAACGCGCCGCGACTGCTCAACGGGGGCAGCGGTGGCGTCAATCCGCCCGCGGGCCGCGTGCTGTCGCTGCTGCAGGACGACGCCGTGCATTACAACGGCCAGCCGATCGCGGTGGTCGTCGCCGACACGCCCGAGCATTCGGTCGCGGCGGCGGAGCTGGTACGCGCGACTTACGTGATCGATACGGCGACGCTCGATTTCGAGCGCGCCAAAGCCAATGCCTACCGGCCGGCCAAGGTCCAGCAAGGCTCTCCCGACTCGTTGCGCGGCGACGTCGACCGCGGTCTCATCGAAGCCGACATTCGCATCGAAGGCGTCTACACGACGCCGATGCAGCATCACAATCCGATGGAGCCGCACGCGACCATCGCGCAATGGGAAGGCGACCGGCTGACGCTGCACGACTCCACGCAGTACGTGTCGGGCGTGCGCGAGACGATCGCCAAGGTGCTCGGCATCGATGCCGCCGATGTGCGCGTCGTATCGCCTTTCGTGGGCGGCGGCTTCGGCTGCAAGGGCTCGATGTGGTCGCACGTCGCATTGGCGGCGATCTGCGCGCGCGAAGTGCGGCGACCGGTGAAGCTCGTCCTCGCGCGATGGCAGATGTTTGGTCCTGTCGGCGGACGCCCGCGCACCGAGCAGCGGATCATGCTCGGCGCCAAGCACGATGGCACGCTGACCGCCGTGCGTCACGATGTGATTTCACACACGTCCGAGTTCGAGGACTTCGTCGAACCGTCGGCGCTGCAGACGCGGATGCTCTACGCGTGCCCGAACTTGTCGACGTCGCACCGGCTGGTGAAGCTCAACGTCGGCACGCCGACGTTCCA
>DATCFA010000235.1:0-12127 GCA_036509805.1 Casimicrobiaceae bacterium | reverse complement strand
GACGCAGACGTCGAGTTCGACTTGCGTACTCCTGCCGGCGGATTTGGCGGTCATAATGCGCCGCTGTCGGCGGTGCGTTTTGGCGCGCGCACGCGTCGTGGCAACGCCTCGTCAGCCAGGGCCAAACCCACCGAATCGTTTGCGGTGTCGAGCAACGCGTCCAGCTTGGCGAGGTCACCGAACACGTGCAGTACACGCGCCAAATGCTGCAGCGCTATGCCTGGATAGCCCTCCTCCATTCGCCGCACGGTGGCGACGGACGCGCCAATTCGCACAGCCAGCATGGCTTGCGACCAGCGCCGACGGCGCCGTGCGAAGGAAATGTTCACGCCGAGGCGCTTGAGGGTGCGTTCGACCGGCAGAGGCAGTGGACTATCCATTTAGTTTGTGTATTTGATGCTTTATTGGACTTTACAGATCATATCTGTTACCATATACGAGTCAGAAGGTGCAAGTCAATCTGTGCACAATAATAATTCATATATGAGCTGTTTAGTCGCTTAAAGATCTATATGTGAACTCTTATGTGTAATTCGCGCGTGCCAAATTAAATGACTTGACCGAGCATCATTTGGAAAAGAGAAACCCTCGAGTTCATCTGCCAAAGATCTGCCCAAATGCGTCAGCAAGAACAAGTACATTCGAGCGCTTGGGCGGACCGGTCGACCTTCAATTCAAACACTCTTCCTCGTCACGCATTGATGCCCTACCTATAAGGGCCGCATTTCGCGGATCACCATGGACTGAAAGTGCTTGCATGACGTGCGACGGATCTCCGCAACTCTCCAGCAGAATGTTCACAGCATTTGTTGCACCTCACGACCACGCGTGACGACGATCGTCTATTTGCACGGCTTCCGCTCGTCGCCGGCGAGCGAAAAGGCGCAGGTGATGCGGCACGCCGTCGACGCGATTCCCGCCACCCGGCGGCCGCGGCTCGTCATCCCCGAATTGGACGTGGGCCCGCGCGTGGCGATCGACGCGCTGCTGCAATGGATCGCGCGCGACGTGCAGCCGCCACTGGCCTTCGTCGGCAGCTCGCTCGGCGGCTATTACGCGACGTATCTCGCCGAGAGGCTCGGCGCGCGCGCCGTGCTCGTCAATCCCGCGGTGACACCCTACGACGACCTCGCCGTATATGTCGGCCCGCAGACGAATCTCTATACCGGCAGGGTCTTCGACGTGCTGCCCGCGCATTTCGACGAACTGCGCGCGCTCGATGCCGGGCCGCTGCGCGATCCTTCGCGCTATCTCGTGTACCTGCAAACCGGTGACGAGGTGCTCGACTGGCGCGTGGCGGCGGCCCGTTACGGCGGTGCGTGGCAGTGCGTCGAAGGCGGCGGCGACCACGGGTTCGCCGGATTCGAGCGGCACGTGCCCACGATCCTGCGCTTCGCGGCGGGTGAATTCGCGCACGGCGGGGGTTAGAACGCACCGTCACGCCGCGGGCGAGCGGCGTAAACTGTATTACTTCCGTAGATGCTTTCACGCCGTCCGATGACGAAGACACCTGCCGCGCCCCGCGCCTTGTCATTCGCATCGTCCGCCGATGCGATGCGTGCCGAGGCCCTTTATGGCGCACACAACTACGACCCGCTGCCGATGGTCGCATCGCGCGCCGAAGGCGCGATCGTCGAGGACATCGAGGGCCACCGCTACATCGACCTGATGAGCGCGTATTCCGCCGTCAGCTTCGGCCATGCGCATCCGCGGATCGTCGATGCGCTCGTCGCGCAGGCAGGCACGCTGGCGGTGACGTCGCGTGCATTTCACAACGACCGGCTGCCCGCGTTACTCGCGCGACTGTGCGCGTTGACCGGGCTCGACCGCGCGCTGCCGGTCAACACCGGGCTTGAGGCGGTGGAGACCGCGCTCAAGGCCGCGCGCAAATGGGGCTACCGCGTCAAGGGCATCGGCGCCGATCGCGCAACCGTCATTGTGTGCCGCGGCAATTTTCACGGCCGCTCGATCACCATCAGCGGATTCTCGAGCGAGGCGCAGTACCGGGATGGCTTCGGACCGTTCACGCCCGGATTCGTCACCGTCGATTACAACGACAGCGTCGCGCTGGAGCGCGCGATCACGCCGGACACCGCTGCGTTTCTTGTCGAGCCCGTGCAGGGCGAGGCGGGGATCGTCGTTCCCGACGACGGCTATCTGGCGCGCTGCGCCGACATCTGCCGCCGCCACAATGTGCTGCTGATCGCCGACGAGGTGCAGACCGGGCTCGGGCGCACCGGCCACGTATTGGGGGCGATGCACGATGGCGTGCGGCCCGATGGCGTGATCCTCGGCAAGGCGCTGGGCGGCGGCCTGCTGCCGGTGTCGGCATTCGTCGCGACCAACGCCGTGATGCAGGTGTTCGCGCCGGGCGATCATGGCAGCACGTTCGGCGGCAACCCGCTGGCCGCGGCAGTCGCGATGGCGGCACTCGACGTGCTCGAGGACGAAGGGCTGTGCGAGCGCTCGCGTACGCTCGGCACATGGTTGCTGGACGAGCTCACGGCGATCGACAGTCCGCTCATCAGCAACGTGCGCGGTCGCGGACTGCTGGTCGGCATCGAGGTGGATGCGCGCAGGATCAGCGCGCGCGCCGTGGTCGAGCGGTTCCTCGCGCACGGGCTCATTTCCAAGGACACGCATGCGACCGTGGTGCGCATCGCGCCACCGCTCAATATTCCGCGCGACACGCTCGCGCACGCGGTCGGCGAGATCCGCAGCGTGTTCGCGGAGCTCGATGCGGAAGCCGCGAATCCCTCGCGCAACCAGCGAGCCGCCGCCGACGTGGTGAGCGCGCGCTGAATCGCGCGGGCGAAACGTCGCGATGACCGCATCCGAAGCCGGCAAGCTCGTCGTCGCGATCAGCTCGCGCGCGCTGTTCGACTTCGAGGAGGAGAACGAGGTCTTCGATCCGCGCGACGACCGCGCGTACATGCAGATGCAGCTCGCGCGCGTGGAAACGCCGGCAAAACCTGGTGTCGCCTATCCGCTGGTGCGCAAGCTGCTGGCGTTCAACACCGATGGCGTGCGCCGCGTCGACGTCGTCATCCTGTCACGCAACGATCCGGTCTCGGGACTGCGCGTGTTCCGCTCGGTGAAGGGCGCGAACCTGCCGATCGAGCGCGGCGTGTTCACCCGCGGGCGCGCGCCGTTCGGCTATCTCGAGTCACTGAACGCGCACCTGTTCCTGTCGGCGAACGCCGAGGATGTGCGCGCGGCGCTGCTCGCCGGATTTCCCGCGGCTGTCGTCTACGCGCACTCGACGCATGAAGACTCCCACCCCGACGAGCTGCGCATCGCGTTCGACGGCGACGCGGTGCTGTTCGCCGACGAAGCCGAGCGCGTCTACCAGACGCACGGGCTCGATGCGTTCCAGCAGCACGAGGCCGCGCATGCCAGCAAGCCGCTGCCGCCCGGCCCATTCAAGCCGCTGCTCGAGGCGTTGCATCAACTGCAGCGCATCGACGATGAATCGTCGACGATGCGCCTGCGCACCGCGCTCGTCACCGCGCGCTCGAGCCCTGCGCACGAGCGCGCGATCCGCACGCTGATGGACTGGAACATCCAGATCGACGAGGCGTTCTTCCTCGGTGGCCTCGCTAAGGGTGACTTCCTGCGCAAGTTCGAGCCCGACTTCTTCTTCGACGACCAGACGCGCCACGTCGAGTCGGCATCGCAGCACGTGGCATCCGGTCACGTGCTGCACGGCATCGCCAACGAAAAGTAGCGGCGTCGCGCCGGCTGCGCCTACTGCCGCACGCGCCCGAAGAACGGATACTTCGGATCGTTGTAGCCGGGAGTCGACGTGTGCCCCGGGCGCACCAGCGAATCGACCAGCGCCTCGTCGTCGCTGCTCCATGACGCGCCGATCGCCGCGACGTAGTCGTTCCATTGCGCGAGCGTGCGCGGGCCGGCGATGACCGTCGACACGATCGGATTGGCCCACATCCAGGCCAGCGCGAACGCGACGGGTGTGCGCCGCGTGCGCTCCGCGTGTGACTTCAGTGTCGAGGCGACGGCGAACGACTCGTCGCGGAATTCGGTCTCCAGCATCCGCCGGTCCTTGTGCGCGGCGCGCGAGTCGGCGGGTACCGAATCCTTGGTGTACTTGCCGGTCAAAACGCCGCGCGCGATCGGCGAATACGTGGCGACGCCGATGCCGTGGTAGTCGCACACCGGCAGGATCTCGACTTCGGGCGTGCGGTTGAGGAGGTTGTAGTACGGCTGGCAGACGACAGGGCGCGGCACGCCGAGCTGGTCGCAGACACGCACGACCTCGGCGATCCGCCAGCCGCGGAAGTTCGACACGCCGAAGTAGCGGATCTTGCCCGCGCGGATCAGGTCGCCGACGGCGCCGACGAATTCCTCGACCGGCGTGACGGCATCGTCGTAGTGCAGGTAATAGATGTCGATCCAGTCGGTGGCGAGCCGCGCGAGCGACTCGTCGCACGCCGCCATCAGCCAGCGCCGCGACAGCCCGCCGCCGTTGCGATCGCCCGGGCGCATCACGTTGCCGGCCTTGGTGGCGAGAATCAGCTTTGCGCGCGACGCGCCGATGCACGCGCCGGTGATCCGCTCGGACTCGCCCTTGGCGTAGACATCGGCGGTGTCGACGAAATTGACGCCGGCGTCGATGGCGGCGGCGACGATTTCATGGGCCGCGGCATTGTCGGTGCGATCGCCGAACATCATCGTGCCGAGGCAAAGTGCCGAGACTTCGAGCCCGCTTGCGCCGAGCCTGCGATATTCCATCCGTCGGTCCTCCCGCGTTTGTCGAACGGCTGATTCTACGCGGCTATAATTCGCCTTCTCCTGCAAGGGTTGTGCGAGAAATGCATGGCGCGCGATTGGCGCCCAGTGCCGCCCAAGCTGTCCTCCAACCGGAATCCACGATGAATGTCCTGTACGAGGACGAGGGCCAACTCAAGGCCGCCACCGTCCTCGCCGATCACGATGCTTCGCTGCAGGTCGAAAACGCGAGCGGCAAGCGCGCGAAAATCAAGGCGACCAGCGTGCTGCTGCGCTTCGCGTCGCCGTCGGCCTCCGAAGTGCTCGCCGAATCGCAGGCGATCGCGGCGACGCTCGACGCGCAGTTCCTGTGGGAAGCGTCCGACGACGGGGAGTTCGACTTCGCGATGCTCGCGTGCGATTATTTCGGCGCACAGGTGGGTGCCGCACAGCAGGCGGCGGTGGCGCGGCTGCTGCACGCCGCGCCGATGTATTTCTACAAGAAAGGGCGCGGGCGCTATCGCAAGGCGCCTGCCGACGCGCTGAAGGCGGCGCTGCTGTCGGTCGAGCGCAAGGCGCGCGAAGCCGCGCAGATCGACGCGTGGTCGCACGAATTGCTGGCGTGCCGGTTGCCGCCCGAGATCGCGCAGAAGCGCGAAATGCTTCTCTACCGGCCCGACAAGAACACGCTCGAATGGAAAGCGCTCGCCGCCGCTTGCGAGGCGGGCAAGACCAACGCCGTCGCATTGCTGTGGGCATGCGGCGCCATCCCGTCGACGCACGACTACCATTTCGACGCGTTCAGGCTCGCCGCGTTCGCGCGCGGGCTGGGATTCCCGCCGCTGCCGCAGTTGCCGCCGCTGCCGGAGCTTCCACTCGCCAACGTCGAGGCGTTCTCGATCGACGACGCGACCACCACCGAGATCGACGACGCGTTTTCGGTGCGCGCGCTCGCCAACGGCAATACCGAGATCGGCATTCACATCGCGGCACCCGCGCTTGCGATCACACGCGGCAGCGTGCCCGACGCGATCGCGCGCGAACGGCTGTCCACCGTCTACATGCCGGGACGCAAGATCACGATGCTGCCCGCGGCACTCATCGACGCGTTCACGCTGGCGGCGGGGTCGGCGCGACCGGCGCTTTCGCTGTATGTCGAGGTGGACGCCGGCGGCAGCGCGCTCACGCAGCGCACCGAGGTCAACCGCGTGCCGGTGGTCGCGAACCTGCGCCTCGATGCCATCGACGACGCATTCGCGTCGCCGCCGCAGCCGGGCGAAGCAGCGCGCACGGCAGAGCTGCGCGCGTTGTCGACGTTCGCGCGGGCGCTGTCGGCCGCGCGCGGCCGCACGGACTTCGAGCGCGTCGACTACAGCTTCTACGTCGACTGGAGCGTACCCGACGGCCGCGTGACGATCGCCACGCGCGCGCGCGGCTCGCCGCTCGACAAGCTGGTTTCGGAGCTGATGATCCACGTCAACGACACGTGGGGGCGCCTGCTCGCCGACGCGGGCGTCGCCGGCTTCTACCGCGTGCAGTCCGGCGGCAAGGTGAAGATGAGCGTGCGCCCCGGCGAGCACCAGGGACTGGGGCTCGCGCACTACCTGTGGTCGAGCTCGCCGCTGCGGCGCTACAGCGACCTCGTCAACCAGCAGCAGCTCCTCGCAACGCTCGCCGGCGAACTTCCGCCCTACAAGGACAACGACGCCGAGCTGTTCGCAGCACTCGCGGACTTCGAAGCCACGTACAGCCAATACGCGCAATTCCAGGAGCGGATGGAGCATTACTGGTGCCTGCGCTGGCTGCTGCAGGAAGAAGTCGTCGAAACCACGGCGAGCGTGGTGCGCGACAACCTCGTGCGCTTCGACCGCATCCCGCTGTGGACGCGCCTCGCCGACCTGCCACCGCAAGCCCCGGACACGCGGGTACGCGTCGGCATCGGACGCATCGATCTCGTCGCCGCGACACTCGAATGTCGTTTTCTCGGAACAGTGGAGCCTGCGGCGGCCGCGAACGCGATGACGACGCCATGACGTTTGCATACAATGGGCGCTTGCCGTTCCGTCGGACGAAATCCCGTTGCCACGCCGATCCACGATCAAGCCGCTCGAAGCGCCGCCTGCCGACGACCCGCTGATTGCGCCCGTCAAGGCGGCGCGTGGCGTCGCTGCGAAGCGCGTGCCTGCGCGCGAGCCGGTGTCGCCCGCCGAGGCCGCAACCGCAAAAAAGCCCGCGGCGCGCAAGCCGAAGGCGGTTCCCGCGGTTCCCGCGCCGCGCGCCGCGGCGCCCGCGCATCGCGGTGCGCCGCCGGGCCCGGTGCGGCGTACGGCCACGCTGGCGCCCGCCGGCGCGCTGCCGCCGGCGTTCATTCCACCCGAGGCGCTGGCCGCGCCGCACAACCATCTGTTGACGATCGCTGTCGCCGTTTCGCTGCTGCTGCACGGCGTCGTGCTGGCGCTTCATTTCACGATGCCCGACCTGGGCCACAGGGCAAGCGAGGTGCCGCTCGAAGTCGCGCTCGTCAACGCGAAGACCAAGGCTGCGCCGACGAAGGCCGATATCCTCGCGCAGGCGAACCTGGACGGCGGCGGCAACACCGACGCCAACCGGCGTGCGAAGTCGCCGCTGCCGGTGCTCCCCAAGGACAGCGCGCGCAACGAGATCACCGTCGCCACCGAGCGCGTCGAGGCACTCGAGCAGCAGACCAAGGAGCTTTTGACACAGTTGCGCAGCAGTCCGGTCGCGGCGCCTGCTCCAAAGCCGAACGACGAGCGCGAAGCGACGCAATCGCCGACGGCGAACGAAATGATGCAGAAGTCGCTCGAGGCGATGCGCCTGGAAGCGCAGATCGCCAAGGACATGGACGCCTACCAGAAGCGGCCGAAGCGGCAGTTCGTCGGTTCGCGCGCGCAGGAATACCGCTTCGCGCGCTACGTCGAGGACTGGCGGCAGAAGATCGAGCGCGTCGGCAACATCAACTACCCGGCCGCCGCGCGTGACCAGAAACTCTACGGCAGCCTGATCCTGACGGTTGCCATTCGCGCCGACGGTTCGGTCGACAACGTCGAGGTCAACCGCAGCTCGGGACACCGGATCCTCGACGCGGCGGCGATCAAGATCGTCACGATGTCGGCGCCGTTCGCCGCGTTCCCGCCGGATATCCGCCGCGACACCGACATCCTGTACATCACCCGCACGTGGTCGTTCACCAAGGGCGATGCGCTGGTGAGCCATTGACCGACCACTACGCCGTCATCGGCAACCCGGTCGCACAGTCGAAGTCGCCGGGCATCCATGCGGCGTTCGCGCGCGCGACCGGCCACGCCATCGAATACCGGACGATCCTCGCGCCGCGCGACGCTTTCGCGGCCAGCGTCGCACGCTTCGCCGGCGTTGGCGGCCGGGGCCTAAACGTCACCGTGCCGTTCAAGCTCGAGGCGTTTGCGCTTGCGCGTACGCGCAGCGCGCGCGCCGAATCTGCGGGCGCGTGCAACACGCTGAAGCGCGACGGCGATGGCTGGCATGGCGACAATACCGACGGCGCGGGATTGCTGCGCGACCTGACATCGAACCTCGGCGTTGCGGTTGCCGGATGCGACGTGCTGGTGCTGGGCGCCGGTGGCGCCGCACGCGGGATGCTGTTGCCGCTGGCGCAAGCCGGTCCGCGCTCGCTGTCGATCGCGAACCGCACCGCTGCGAAGGCGGCGGCGCTGGCCGACGGCATCGCCGCGCATGCGCGCGTCGAGGTGCTGGCGATCGACGCACTGGCGCAACGGCGTTTCGACATCGTCATCAACGCCACCAGTGCGGGCATGCTCGAAGACACGCCGCTGCCGTGGCCCAAGACACTTTTCCGCGCCGGTGCGTTCGCGTACGACGTCGTCTACGGCGACGCGCCGACGCTGTTCATTCGCTGGGCGCGCGCCGCCGGCGCTGCACGCAGCGCCGACGGCCTCGGCATGCTGGTCGAACAGGCTGCGGAGAGCTTCGCGCTGTGGCGCGGCGTGCGCCCCGACACCGCAGCGGTGTACGCGGCGATGCGCGCGCCGCAACGCTGACGCGATGGCGCGCACGCAGCATTCGTCGGGCGGGTGGATTTCGCGCGCGCTGCTGCTGCTGGTGCTCGCGTTCGTGCTGCTGCAGCTCGCGTTCGCGGCGATGATCGTCTGGTACCGCTACCAGCCGCCCAAGCAAACGGCCTTCATGGCCGAACGCCTCGCCGAACTGCGCAAGCACGACCCGCGTGCGCAACTGCAATACCGGTGGGTGTCGTATGCGCGCATTTCGCCGAACCTGAAGCGCGCGATCATCGCGTCCGAAGACGCGAAGTTCGTCGAGCACGACGGGTTCGACTGGGACGGCATCCGTCTCGCGCGCGAAAAGAACCTGGCGCATGGCAAGGTGGTGGCCGGCGGCTCGACGATCACGCAGCAACTCGCCAAGAACCTGTTCCTGTCGCCGTCGCGCAGTTACCTGCGCAAGGGCGAGGAGGCGATCATCACCGTGATGCTCGAGGCGATCCTCGACAAGCGTCGCATTCTCGAGCTGTATCTGAACGTCATCGAATGGGGTAGCGGCATATTCGGCGCGGAAGCGGCTGCGCATCACTACGACGGCGTCGCGGCCGCACAGCTATCCGCCGCGCAGGCAGCGCGGCTTGCGGCGATGGCGCCGAGCCCGCGGCGCTTCGAGCGCAATCCGCGCTCGGCGTACCTGACCGGGCGCATGGCGACCATCATGGCGCGGATGCCCGCGGCCGCGTACCCGTAGCGGCCCCCGCGCGCAGGAGGGGACAGCATTCGAGGCAGACGTTCTCTTTCATGGAGTCCTTAAGCACATTGGAACCATTCGGTTCAGATGAATCTATTCGGCTCAGTTGACGCAAATAGGCGCAGATTATACAAATCGTTCCACGTCAATCCAAAGCGTTATCCCGTGCCAACCCCTTCAGCCCTCACCAAGGACCAAGTCCTTGCCCTGTTCCACGATTCCGCAGGGCAATGGTTCCGCCTGCGCGACCTGCTGCCCAAAGTGACCGCTTCGCGCACCACGCTGCATCGGCGATTGAGCGAAGCCGTAACTGCAAGCGAGCTTGAAGTGCGAGGGAAGGGCGCGGGCCAGGAATACCGGGTTCCAGGCAACGTCGGGACCGCGCACCTTGTCGTGCCGATGGCGCAGCTCCATGCGGCCGGAGCCGCGGGCCCTGCCTGGTCTCCGCAGGCGCGCGCGTTGCGGGCTTACGTTCAACGGCCGCGCGCGCAGCGCGCTCCGGTGAGTTACCAGGAAGGGCTGGTGGCCGATTACGTACCCAACCAGACGTTCTGGCTGTCCGACTCCCTGCGGGCGAAGCTAACGTCGGTCGGCCGCAGCAGTGGCGAACGACCGGCCGGCACCTATACGCGTGACATTCTCGGGCAGTTGCTCATCGACTTGGCGTGGTCAAGCTCACGACTCGAAGGCAACCGGTACAACCGGTTGGAGACGAAGGCGCTCATCGAGGCCGCCCAGACGGCGAGCGGCAAGACCCGGCAAGAAACGGTGATGGTGCTCAATCACAAGCGCGCCATCGAGTTTCTTGTCGACATCGCATCCCAAGATGACCCGTACGCCCGGGTCATCGCCAACATGCACACCATGCTGATGGACGGCCTGATGAACGATGAGCACGCACTCGGCGCCATTCGGCAGCGCTTGGTCGCCATCGAGGAATCGGTCTACACGCCCTGGCAGGCGCCTGCGCAACTCGCGCGCATGTACAAGATGCTCTGCGAGAAGGCGCAACGCATCAATGACCCGCTCGAGGCGTGCTTCTTTCTTCTCACGCAGCTGCCGTACCTTCAGCCATTCGATGACGGCAACAAGCGCACGGCGCGCGTCGCGTGCAATCTGCCGCTGGCGAAAGCGAACTTCGCACCGCTGGCATTCCTCGACGTCGACGATGACGACTACTCCGTTGCGCTGATGGCGGTCTACGAGAAGGCCGACGTCAGCGTCGCCGTCGACTTGTTCGAATGGGCCTACCTTCGTTCGGTCCAAAGCTTCGCCGCGGTGAAGCAGGCAATGCGTGAGCCGGATGCGTTTCGCACGCGGCTACGGCAGGAACTCAGCATGGCGATGCAGCAGGTTGTCGCGAAGGGGATGAGCGCGGACGCTGCGGTGGCCACGCTCAACCTCACTGCCGAGGACAGTGAGACTCTGGCCCGCCTCGTTGAGCATGAACTCCACGCCCTCAATGAACACAACTACGCGCGGTATGGGCTGACTTTCAATCAGTTCGACTTTTGGCATAAGGCGCAGTAGGGGGCTGATCCCGATGCAGATGCTGCGGCTGGGCCGCGATCCCGCCGTCGGCTCGTCGGTGATGATCACCGCAGTCACCGATTCGGGCGGATTCTTCCTATTCCTGGGGCTTGCGATGCTTTTCCTGGTTTGACGGAATAAGCGTCGGCCGCGGGATGTTATCGGCGTTGTTCAAACGACGAAGGAGTCACCGTGATGATTCGCAACCTGTTGTGCGGCGTGGCGCTGGCGCTGGCCGCGATTCCCGCATTCGCGCAAGGCATGCCGGCGATGAAGGCCGCCGACGGCACGCTGACCGATGCCAAGGGGATGACGCTTTACACATTCGACAAGGATGCCGGCGGCAAAAGCGCCTGCAATGGCGGCTGCGCGACCAACTGGCCACCGCTGTCCGCCGAAGGTGATGGCAAGGCCTACGGCGAGTGGACGGTCGTTGCGCGCAACGATGGCAGCAAGCAATGGGCGTACGAGGGCAAGCCGCTCTACCACTGGTCGAAGGACGCGAAGCCCGGCGACAAGACGGGCGACAACTTCAACAAGATGTGGCACGTCGCGCATTGATGCGTTACGGCGGCCGCCCGGCCGGGACCCGATGGCCGCGACGCTCCCGCACGCCGACCTGATCGCCGCGATTCCGCGCCTTCGTCGCTACGCGCGCGTGCTGACCGGCGAGGTCACGCGCGCCGACGACCTCGTGCAGGACACGCTCGCGCGCGGATGGGAAAAGCGCGCGCTGTGGCAGACGGGAACGGACCTGCGTGCGTGGCTGTTCACCATCATGCACAACGTGTTCGTCAACCAGCGCGCGCTGGCGCGTCGCGATGCGCGCAACGTTTCGCTCGACGACGACGAAGGCGTCGCCGGATGGCAGGTGCCGGTGCAGGCGACGCAGTTCACGCGCGTCGAGTTGATCGAGACGATGCACAGCGTCGGCAGGCTGCCGGCGCCGCAACGCGAAGTGCTGATGCTGGCGGCGGTCGAGGAAATGCGCTACGAGGAAATCGCTTGCGTGATGGGGATTCCCGTGGGAACGGTGATGTCGCGGCTGTCACGTGCGCGCGACAAGCTGCGGCGAATGGCCGGCGAGGCGCCGGCGCAA
>DATCFA010000234.1:0-6036 GCA_036509805.1 Casimicrobiaceae bacterium | reverse complement strand
AAGAACGCATGGTCGTCGCCATCGGCGGCGGCGGCCACACGCGCGAGCATGCGCGACACGATCGGGTAGCCCGCCTTGGCGCTCGCCATCGCCTTGACGACGTTGCCATGGTACGACGGGTGCAGGTCGCCAAAAAAGCTGGTCGCGCGGCCGTCGCTGCGAATATCCGTCAGCACCGCAGGTACGTCCGGCTTCACGTGTCCGCGCAGCGGCGTCACCGGCTGGCCGTCTTCGCCCAGCAGCCGGAAATACTTGCCATCGAGCTCGAAGTGCTCGCCGTCCTCGCGCGCGAGCACGGTGTTGGGCTGCGTGCCGGCGGCGATCAGGATCGTGCGCGCCGGCAGCGTCGTGCGCGCGTATTCGTGCCACACGCCGTCGCCGTCGTTGTGCTGCGCCGACACCGTGAGGCCGCGCGCACGGTTGTCGCCGTCGACTTCGATCGCCAGCGGCGTCAGTCCCTCGGCGAACCAGATGCCCTCCTCCAGCGCCTTGTCGACCTCCTCGTGGTTCAGCGTGTACGACGGACTGTCGATCAGCCGCCGGCGGTATGCGATGGTCACACCGCCCCATTTTCGCAACAGCTCGACGACCTGCGCCATGCGCCCCTCGGCGGCGGCCGTCATGCGCTCGTCGCGGATGGCGCGCGCATGCGCGATGAACTCGGCGGCGATCTCGCGTTCGGCGGGCGTCCAGCGCGACTCGACGGCGGCGCGGCCCTCGAGCGCACACAAAGTCTCGTGGCGCGCGAGGAATTTTTCCACCTGCACCGGGTAGTAGGCGAGCGATTCGGTCGCGGTGTCGATCGCCGTCAGGCCGCCACCAATGACGAGCGCCGGCAGGCGCAGTTGCATGTTGGCCAGCGAGTCGGCCTTGGCGGCGCCCGTCAGTTGCAGTGCCATCAGGAAGTCCGACGCCGTGCGCACCCCGTTGGCAAGACCGTTCGGCAGTTCCAGCACCGTCGGGCGGCCGGCGCCCAGTGCCAGCGCGATGTGGTCGAAGCCCAGCGCGAACGCGCCTTCGCTCGTCAGCGTGCCGCCGAAGCGCACGCCGCCGTGCAGCGCGAAACGCGCGCGGCGCTCGAGCAGCACGCGGATGACCTTGAGGAAATTCTTGTCCCAGCGCACGGTGATGCCATATTCGGCGACGCCGCCGAAGCCCGCCATCACGCGTTCGTCCAGCGGCTCCTCGAGCGTCGCGAAATCGCGCACCGGCAACAGCACGTCGCGCGCAAGCTCGCGCGCCAGCGGCTCGATCTTGAGGCCGTCGATCGCGACCACCGTATGGCCGTCGTTGAGCAGGTGGTGCGCCAGCGTGAATCCGGCGGGTCCCATCCCCACGACCAGCACGCGTTTGCCGGTGGCGGCGGCGGGCAGCGGCCGCCGCAGGTTGAGCGGATTCCAGCGGGTCAGCAGCGAATAGACCTCGAACCCCCATGGCAGCGCGAGCACGTCCTTCAGCACGCGCGTCTCCGACTGCGGAATGTCCACCGGATCCTGCTTCTGGAAAATGCACGACTTCATGCAGTCGTTGCAGATCCGGTGGCCGGTGGCGGCCACCATCGGGTTGTCGATGCAGATCATCGCCAGCGCAGCGATCGGCAATCCTTCGGCGCGCAGCTTGTGGAATTCCGAGATCCGCTCCTCGAGCGGGCAGCCGGCAAGCGGCACGCCGAACGTGCTGGTCCTGAAGCGCGGCGCGCCGGCGGGAGCATCCGCCGACGGGCGCTCGACGAGCCCATGCGCGCACGAATCCTTGCCTTGCTCGTGGCACCAGATGCAGTAGTGCGCCTCGGAGAGCCCGCCGGCGAGGTCGGTGCCGCGATCGGTCAGCGCAAACCCTTCGCGGCGGCGCAGATGCCCGGGCGGCGCTTCATACGTCGAGACCTCGTTGCGCGTTGCCGTTGCGAGCGGAACGAGGTTGACGAAATCGAGCTTGCGCGGTACGCGAAACAGCACGCTGCCCTTGTGTGCCGTCTTGCCTGCGGCGGACTGCGTCGCCCACGCCGCGTATTGCAGCGCGAGTTGCAGCGGCTCGGCATTCGCCGCCTCGTCCTGCTGCCAGGCGAGCACCGCGCCGGCGAAGGCGATATCGTCGAACGCGCCGAGCCGCGCTTCGAGCGCCGCGCGCAGCGCGGGCCCGTCGAGCGCCTCGGCGGCAGCGCCCTTGTGCGCGTTGACCGCCTTGCGCTGGACGAACTGCCTACGCACCGCGAACAGCGGCGCGAGCGCGTGGTGGCGCGATTCCAGTGCGCGCACGTCGCTTTCGATGCCGAACAGCACCGCGAGGAAATCCTCGAGATGCGGCGCGACGCCGATCAGAAGCTGCGACTCGGCGAGGCGAGCGAGCGAATCCGGGTCGGCGCGCGCCGCGTCGAGCCGCGCAGCGAGCGCCGCGTCGGCATCGGCGAGCATGCGACGAAAGGCATCGTCGACGCGCATCAGGTGCGCGTCGATATACAAGTCGTCGAAATGCAGGCCGTGGGCAAGCGTGGGCATCGGCGAATCCGGGTGGGATGTCAAGGAAGTGTGTGAAGGCACGTTATTTTAGCGTTGCATGCTGCGCGCGACGAAGGACCCGTCGCGTATAAGCTTATGGTCTTTGGCGCGGTTCTCGGAGGATCGGATGAATCACAGGATTGCGGGCGTGGCGGTCGCGTGCGCGTGGCTGCTGGCGACAAGTGCTGCCGCACAGCCCATACGTCTGGGCGAACTCAACAGCTACAAGCAGTTTCCGTCGTTCCTCGAGCCGTATACCAAGGGGATGGAGCTCGCGCGCGACGAAATCAATGCCGCCGGCGGCGTGCTCGGCCGTCCGCTCGAAATCGTGTCGCGCGACGACACCGGCACGCCTGGTGACGCCGTGCGCGTGGCCGAAGAGCTGATCGCGCGTGAAAAGGTCGCGCTGTTGATGGGAACGTTCGCATCCAACGTCGGGCTGGCGGTAGCCGACCTCGCGCAGCAGCGCAAGATCCTGTTCATCGCCGCCGAGCCGCTGACCGACAAGATCGTCTGGGAGGACGGCAACGACTACACGTTCCGCCTGCGCGCGTCGACGTACATGCAGACGGCGATGCTGGTGCCCGAGGCGGCGAAGCTCAACAAGAAGCGCTGGGCGATCGTCTATCCGAATTACGAGTACGGGCAGGCGGCGACGGCCACGTTCAAGGCGCAGATGATCGCGCGCGCGCCGGCCGGCATCGAGTTCGTCGAGCAGGCGGTGCCACTGGGCAAGATCGAGGCGGGGTCGGTCGTGCAGGCTTTGATCGACGCCAAGCCCGACGCGATCTTCTCGTCGCTGTTCGGCCCCGACCTCGCGCGCTTTGTCCGCGAAGGCGAATTGCGCGGCCTCTTCAAGGGTCGCCCGGTGTTCGACCTGCTGGGCGGAGAGCCCGAGTACCTCGACCCGTTGAAGGACGAGGCGCCGGTCGGCTGGTGGGTGACCGGCTACCCGTGGTACGCGATCGACACGCCCGCGCACAATCGCTTCCTGGCGGCCTACCAGGCGAAGTTTCACGACTACCCGCGCCTGGGATCGGTGGTCGGCTATTCGACGGTGAAGACCGCTGCGGCAGCGATCAAGCGCGCGGGTTCGCTCGACAGCGCGAAGTTGGTCGCCGCGATGCGCGACCTCGATGTCGACACGCCGTTCGGGCGCGTCCGCTTTCGTGCCATCGACCACCAGTCGACGATGGGCGCGTACGTCGGGCGCACGGCGATCAAGGATGGCAAGGGCGTGATGGTCGACTGGCACTATGACGACGGCAAGGACTTCCTGCCGAGCGACGCCGAGGTGCGCAGGATGCGCAAGTCCGCGCACTGACGGCACGCCGCCGGACGCCGCGCTAGAATCGCCGCATCGGCGTGCGAGCGGCTGCGCACGCGCCGCTCCCCATCGCGCGTGACGCTCGTCTCCTTCGCTTCGCAACTGCTCAACGGCCTCGCGTCGGCGTCGTCGATGTTCCTCGTCGCCGCCGGGTTGACGCTGATTTTCGGCGTCACGCGGATCGTCAATTTCGCGCACGGCTCGGTCGCCATGCTCGGCGCGTACATCGCGGCGGCGATCGTCGCCACGCAGTTCGCGGGCGTCGCGTCGTTCTGGATGGCGCTCGCAGGCGCGCTGGCGGCCGGAGCGTTCTTCGGCGTGGTGCTCGAGCGCGGCGTGCTCGCGCGCCTTTATGCGGCGCCGGAAATGCTGCAGCTCACGGCGACGTTCGGCGTGCTGCTGATTGTGCGCGACGCAGCGCTCGCGCTGTTCGGCGCCGAAGACCGGCTCGGCCCGCGCGTGCCGGGCCTGTCGGGCAGCGTGAACTTCGGCACGTTCGTCGTGCCGCAGTACGACCTCTTCCTCGTCGGTGTGGGCCCGCTGGTGCTGATCGCGCTCACGTGGGTCGTCGCGCGCACGCGCTTCGGCATGCAACTGCGTGCCTGCGCGGAGAACCGTGGCATCGCCGCCAGCCTGGGTGTCGATCCGGTGCGGCTGTACGTCGCGGTGTTCGCGCTGGGGAGCGCGCTGGCCGCGGCAGCCGGCGCGCTGTCGCTGCCACGCGAACCAGCGACGCTGACAATGGACTTGCCACTGGTCGCCGACGCGTTCGTCGTCACCGTCACCGGCGGACTGGGATCGATTCCCGGCGCGTTCATCGCGGCCGTGGTGATCGGCGTCGTCAAGGCGCTGTGCATCGGCCTCGGCACGCACGACATCGCAGGCGTGACGATCGCGTTTCCCAAGCTGACGCTGGTCGCGGAGTTCTGCGTGATGGCGGGCGTGCTGGCGGTGCGCCCCCAGGGCCTCCTCGGCAAGGTGATCGATGCGCCACCGACGACGCTGATGTCCGAGCAGCGCGCATGGCTGCCGCCGCTCGCGCGCCGCGATGCGTGGCTCGCGCTGGCGGTGGTGCTGCTGCTCGCCACGTTGCCGGTGGTCGCCGATGAATACACGCTGGTACTGGTGATCGAGGTGCTGCTCGCCGCGCTGTTCGCCGCCAGCCTGCAACTGATGCTGGGCACCGGCGGCATGACGTCATTCGGCCACGCCGCGCATTTCGGCATCGGCGCGTACGCGGCGGCGTTGTGCGCGAAGGCGTCGCTGCCGTTCGCGCTGGCGATTTGCGCCGGTCCGCTCGCGGGCGCGCTGTCGGCCGCACTGATCGGCGCGTTCTGCGTGCGGCTTTCCGGCGTCTACCTCGCGATGTTGACGCTGGCGTTCGCGCAGATCGTGTGGTCGGCCGCCTTCCAGTGGGACAGCGTGACCGGCGGATCGAACGGACTCATCGGCATCTGGCCACCTCCCGCCCTCGCGTCGCGCACCGCGTTCTACGCGCTGGCGGTGGTGCTTGCTGTCGCCGCGCTCGGTGCACTGGTGGCGATCGCACGCAGCCCGTTCGGCTACGCGCTGCGCGCAACGCGTGATTCGCGGCTGCGCGCCGCGGCCGTGGGCATCGACGTCGCGCGCACGCAATGGCAGGCGTTCGTCATCGCCGGCACGTTTGCCGGCCTCGCCGGCGCGCTGTTCGCGTTTTCCAAGGGCAGCATCTCGCCGGAATCGCTGGCGATCCCCAAGTCGGTGGACGCACTGGTGATCGTGCTGCTCGGCGGCATCAACGCGTGGTTCGGCCCGCTCGCGGGCGCCGCGGTGTTCACCTGGCTGCAGGACGCGCTCGCACGCTCGTTCACCTATTGGCGCGCAGCACTCGGCCTGCTGATCGTGTTGCTCGTGCTGGTGTTTCCGCGCGGCATCGCCGGAAGCTTCGCGTGGCGGCGCAAAGTGGCATGAGCGCGCGGCGGCGGCGGCGACGGCGACCGGCAGCGCCATGGAGCACGGGATGAGCGGCGCACCCGTCCTCGCGGTGCGCAAGCTCGCGCGCGCGTTCGGCGGCGTGCGCGCGGTGGATGGCGTGGACTTCGACGTCGCGCATGGCGAGATGGTCGCGCTGATCGGGCCCAACGGTGCCGGCAAGACGACGTGCTTCAATCTCGTCAACGGCCAGTTGCGCGCCGACGCCGGCAGCGTGCGCCTCGACGGCCGCGACATCGGCGG
>DATCFA010000233.1:0-4363 GCA_036509805.1 Casimicrobiaceae bacterium | reverse complement strand
GAGCCGTGCGGCTTGGTCGTCCATGGCAGTCCCTGATGTGGGGTTCACGGCATTGCGGCGCCGACGGTCGCGCGCACCGGAATGCCGGTGGCGTCGAAGTCCTCGAGGCAGAACACGTTGACGCCGAAATGGTCGGGCGCCACGCGCTTGCGGTGAAACGGATAGATCCCGCAGGTGCGACAGAAAAAATGGCGCGCGCTCATCGTATGGAACCGGTATTCGGACAGCGCGTCCTCGCCGGCCAGCAGCACGAACCGGCTTTCGTGCACCCTCACCATCAACGCGTTCTTGCGCCTGCAGATCGAGCAGTCGCACGTCGTGAGCTCCGGAAAGTCGGTCTCGATTTCGAAACGCACTGCGCCGCAATGGCAGCTGCCGCGGTATTTTTTGAGGGGTCGCGTTTGCATCGATGGCATCACCGGCGAATCGTGTCACAAAACGGCGGGAAGTCGTAGTGGCCCACGCGGGTCAGCAGCGTGCGCTTCGCGCCACGAATGCCTCGTCGGAGCGCGCTCGGGTGTCCCCGCAGTCAGTCGAAGCGTCGCCGCGGCGTGGGCGTTCGCCCGTACCAGAAAAGTGCGGCGGCCACCGCGATGGAAACCGGCAGCAGCGATACGAGCAGCCCGGCGAGCCAGGTCCACGTTCCGCGCGGGTCCAGCGCCACGACAGCCAGGCAGGTGACGACGATGGCGCCGATCGCCGCTGCGAGCGAGGCATTCTTCGCGTCGCGGAACGCCAGC
Source organism: Casimicrobiaceae bacterium (assembly GCA_036509805.1). Classification (GTDB taxonomy): domain Bacteria; phylum Pseudomonadota; class Gammaproteobacteria; order Burkholderiales; family Casimicrobiaceae; genus VBCG01. The sequence goes on along the minus strand of DATCFA010000233.1, from coordinate 3,623 downwards.
TCGGCGCCGGTGCCGACCAGGATGGGCAACACCACGAGGATCAGCAGCGGCTGCATGATGGCGGAGCGCGCATTCGAAGGCGGCGGCCAATGCGCGATGCGGCAACGCGGGGATGTGCCGGAGCAGGGTTCGTCGAACCGCCAGGATATTCCCGATGCGCCGAATTCACCACCCGGCGGTCTCGCGCAATGGGCGCAGGTATGCCACGCGTGGAAGAATGCTTCGGTTTGTGCGCGTTGCCGGCTGCCGCAATCACAGGATGAATGGAACGAGTGCCGCGACGCGCGCGCTGTAAGCCGTGTACGCGGGCCCGAACTGCTCGCGCATCCAGCCTTCCTCGAAGCGCAGCTTTCTCCACAGCGCCGCGAACGCGATGATGACCGCGAGGACACCGCGCAGGTCACCGCGCACAACGGCGGTGCCCACGAACGCCAGCAACAGCCCGGTGTAGATCGGATGGCGGACGATTGCGTAGGGGCCGCTGGTGATGAGCTCGTGATCCTGCTTCAGCGTGACGATACCGCTCCAGTTCCTGCCGATGTGGCGGCGCGCCCAGACGCTGAACAGCAGGCCGGCTGCGCACAACGCGGCGCCTGTCCAGTATTGCCACGGACCATAGACGAGGAAGCGCGTGTCGAGCGCGGCGATCGGCATGCGTGGCGCGGCCAGCAGAAATCCGGCGAGAAGCAGCGGCAGCACGTGAGCGAGCCGGGAGGCGCGCGGCTCCTCACGCGTGGTCGCTTTGACGTTGCGCGAAAGCACCAGCCAGTACAACGCCCACGCCATCCACATGATCGAAAAGAGATTGCGAGCGAGCACCGGCTCAGCGTTCGTGGTGAAGTTCGCGGCGCGGCACCCGCTTCGCTGCGACCGCTGTCACTTGAGCATGACGACATCGTCCGCAGGTTGCGGCGGAATCTTGATCGCGATGGCCTTGACCGGCCCGCTGGTGACGATCGTGCCGCCGTGCGGCGTTCCCTTGGGAATGATGATCAGCGTACCGGGCTTGAATTCCTTGCGCTCGCTGCCGAGCCACATCGCACCGCTGCCTTCGATGATGTGCTGGATCTCGTCGGTCTTGGGATGCATGTGCTTTGCGACATTGCCGGATTGCAGCGCGATTGTTGCGTTGTCGGTGGCAACCAGCAGCTTCGAGTTCATTTCGGAATTCGACGTCTTGGGAAGGTCGCCATGCTTGATCGCCATGAGGTCGATCATTGCGGGAGCGATCGAGGGTGACTCTGCAGTCGCGCTGGCGATGCCATGGCGCACCAGAGGAGAGGCAACGAGTCCGGCAACAAATGCGGCGGCAACTGCAATACCGAGGGTGATCGTGTGGTTGCGCAGGTGAACCATCCTTTCCGGGTGAGCTCGGTCTTGCGAAAACGATTTGCTTCGCCACTGCCGCAATGTCGCTGGCGGGCCGCTGTCGCCGGTGACCGCGCGGTAGCGACGCGGTAACACAGCGCCCGCGCATCCTATTCCATTTGCCGCGCTCCCGCAGTGCCGCGCGGACCCCCTGGCCCCACGCGCGACCCCATACCCACATCGCTCGTTTCCGCACTTGACAGGCGCCACCGTCGGGCAGCGATTACCCCGGGTAGGAGATCGGCGTACGTGATAGTCGGCAAACCGCCGGTTATCGCCGCTCGCCCATGCGCGGAAACTGAAGTCTGGAATACATCACGCAGAGGAACGGATATGAAACTTGCCCTACTCATCGGTCTTGTGGTTTCAGCTTTGAGCGGATGCATCATGGTGCCTTACGGCCACGGTTACCGGGACGGCGCCCGCTACGATCATGGTGGGTATTATCATCATGATGGAGATCGCGATCGTTGATCGCCTTCCGGTCGAGGCGGGACTCCACGAGGAGTCCCCCCTCGCTGTCGTTTGGCGGATGCCTGTGACCACACCACCTTCCACAGCCCGTCGAGCGATTCGTAGGAATCGGTGTGCCAGCAATCCAGCCTCGACCAGCGACCTCAGCCGGGAACGCTCAAGCTCGCGAAAATCGTCCGCCGTGGCCACACGTTCGAACGCGTTGAACGGTCGATCCATCACCGGATCTGCGCGGCATTGCCGGCGTCGGGGGCACAGTCACGCGACGGGTTGCAGCGCACGCGAAAACACAATGACAGATCAGATTTCGCAGGTGTAGACAATGAAGCCCGCATGTTTCGCCACCGTGTCGTAGAGTCGCCGCCCGGCGACGTTGGTTTCGTGCGTCTGCCAATAGACGCGCTTTACGCCATTCGATCTTGCTCGCTCATACACGCTCTGGATCAACGATCGGCCGACGCCACGCCCGCGCGCGGGTTCGATGGTGAAGAGGTCCTGCAGATAGGCGGTAGGCTCGATTCTGGTCGTGCTGCGGTGAAACAGGTAGTGAGCGATACCGACAAGTTTCCCGTCAGCCTCCGCGACCAGCGCGAATACCGGCTCCGCCTGATTCAGGAACCTCGCCCACGTCGTCCGAGTGATCTCGGATGCAAGCGCGGCGTCTCCTCGGCGTCCGTAGAACGCGTTGTAGCCGTCCCACAATGGCTTCCACGCGGCAAAATCGTCTTGCCGGACTTCTCGCACCGGTATGGGCGCAGGCATGTCAATCGAATTCAGCGAAAAGTCCGGCTGGGCCGTGGAAGTCCGATGGAATCCGGGACGGGAGCGTCACCGCGAACACGGATTGTCGCCTACTTCGAGGCAATTTTCTGGGCAATTTCCCAACTGTGGCCAGCGGGATCCACGAAGTTCGCCGTGCGCATGCCCCATGGCCTGTCCCGCGGACCACTGACCGACGGCATGCCGCACCTTCGCAATTCCCGACACACCTCGTCCACGTCATCCACCCAGATGCTCAGCTGAAAGCGCGAGCCGGCGTCACGGCGGGCAACGACTCCGGGTTCAACGAGCTCCTGCGCATTCTCGACACGCAGCAGATTGACGATCACGTTCCCGAACCTGACCGCGACTGAGCTCTCGTCCTCGAATATCACCGGGACGCCGAACACCTGCTGGTAGAAGGTTTTCGCGGCGTCGAGGTCTTCGACGAAAAGACTCACGGCGCTGATGTTTTCGAGTGTCGATTTCATCCGTGCAGCTCCTTTCGGTCGGCCAGGCGCACCGGTCAACCCGGAATCTCAGGCTCGACAAGCCTGGCAAGCTGCGCGAGAGACTCCTGCCAGCCGAGTTGGCACATTTCGACCGGAATCGCTTCGGGCAAGCCCGTTTGCTCGACGCCAATTTCGGTTCCACACGACACTTTCTTCAGCGTCACCGTCGTCTGCATCTCGCCCGGCAGATGCGGGTCGTCGAACTTGTTCGTGTAGCGAATCCGTTCGTACGGGACCAGTTCACGATACTCGCCGCCAAACGAGTGCGCGTGCCCCGTCGCGAAGTTCGTGAACGACATTTTGTAGGCGCCGCCCACGCTTGCGTCGATGCTGTGGACGATGCCGGTGAAGCCGTAGGGCGGAAGCCACTTCGCCATGGCGGCGGCATCCAGAAAGGCGCGGTAGACGCGCTCGGGTTTTGCGCGGAGCACACGGTGAAACCGGACAGTTCCCTTTTGCCATGATCGGTTCATCTCCTGGACGGATTGATGTATTCGACACGCCGGAACC
>DATCFA010000232.1:0-2432 GCA_036509805.1 Casimicrobiaceae bacterium | reverse complement strand
CCAGACGTACGGTAGAGTCACCGGTCAGCACCGATGCCGTCTGCGTCGAGGCGTTGTACTGGGTGAGCGACGTCAGCGTCGAGACGACGCTGTTATACGCCGCCACAAAGCTGGACACGGATGTCGTCACGCCGGAATTATTGGCGGCGACGGTCAGCGACGTCGGCGCCGCGGTGAGACTCTTCAACGTCAGCGAAACGCCGGGGATGGCGTCACTGATCGTATTGTTGGCGCGTGTGATCGCCAGGCCATCGATGGTCAATGCCGCATCCTGCGCTGCCTGCGTCTGCGTCATGTTGCGGCCGCTGCCGGCGGCGGCGGCCGGGTCGTAGGCGAGTTGCGAAAGACCGCTCATGTCGGTCGCGTTGCCGTCAGAGTCGGCGACACTGATCTGCATGCTCGATGCGGCGCCGGGCTTCGCAGACGTCAGCACCAGTCGCTGGCCGTTGGCGCTGCCGTCGTTGATGATGGTCGCTGTCACTCCAACCTGCGCGGCGTTGATCGCGTCGCGAATGCCGGAAAGCGAGTTCTGGCCGGCGGCGATGGTCACGCTCTGCGCCGGCTGCGAGGCATCGGCGGTGAATGTCGATCCGCTCGTCGTACCGAAGGTGAATGTCAGCGTGCCCGTTCCGACGGCGGCGCTAGTCGTGGAGAAGCCATTCGACGCGATTTTCTGCGCCTGCGCCAGCGAGGTCACAGCCAACGTGTAGCTGCCCGCGCTGGCGCCGGTGGCGACCGACGCCGCCAGCGCGCTGGCGTCACCGACGCTCGCGGTGAGGGTCTGGAAACCAGCGGGCGTCGTCATTCCGGTCAGCGTGTTCTGGAATGTCGCCAGTGCGCTCTGCATCTGGCCGAATGCCGAAATGCGCGTCTGCAGCGAAGTCGCCTGCGTCTGCAGGGCGGTAAGCGGCTGTTGTTCGATCTTCATCAGTTGCGTGACGATCGAATTGACGTCGAGCCCGGAGCCGATGCCCGGAGACGAGATCGAGCCGGCGCCTGCGGCGCTGGTGGAGGTGGTCGCTGTCGTCATTGAAGTTGCCGCCTTTCAGGCGTGCCGTTCGATCAATAGTCCCTGGACGCGGTCCAGCGCTTCGGCGATGTGCAGCATTTCCTCGGAGGGGATCTGCCGCAGTACCTGGTTGTCGCTGGTGTCGATCAGGCGTGTGACGAGCCGCCCGCTGGCCGGGTCGAGCTCGAATTGGATCTCGCGATTCATCGCGCGCAAAGCGTTGTTGGCGTCGAGGATCGCCGCCTGTATCTGCGACAGCGATGCGGCCGCCGCACCGGCGCGGCCTGAGCCTGCACCTGCCGCGGAAGCGCCGCCAGCCCCACGTTCCGCGGATGCGGAGGCGGGGCCCGGGAACGCGACGACGTTCGTGAGATCGCCGACTAGCATCGAACTTCCTTTAGTATTGCGGCCGCGATGCCGGCGGTTAGCCGACATCGCGGGGTGCTACGCAACGTTACTTCAGAAGCGTCAGTACGCTTTGCGGCAGCGCGTTCGCCTGCGCGAGCATCGCGGTACCTGCTTGTTGCAGGATCTGCGCACGGGTCAGGTTGGCGGTTTCCGCCGCGAAGTCCGTGTCCTGGATCCGGCTGCGCGACGCCGACAGGTTTTCCGAAGCGGTTTGCAGGTTGGCGACGACCGAGCTGAAGCGGTTCTCCAACGCGCCCAACGTGGCGCGGCCGGTGTCGACGGCGTCCAGCGCCGCGTCCATCTGCGTGATCGCCGTGTTGGCACCGGCAGCGGACGACAGGTCGAGCGCAGCGAAGCCCGTGGCAACCGTGGGCGCGGTCGTGGCAGCGGTCAACCCGGTGCTCGCCGTCGATGCTCCGCCGGTCAGCGCGAGCAGAATGCTCGGCGTCGCCGGCACGCTGCCGGAATTCGTCAGCACGATTTGGGTGGGCGACGAGCTCAGCACGGTCGCGTAGACGCCCGTTGTCGAGCCCTTCGCATTGATCGCCGACACGAGCGCGGATGCGCGGTCCGCTGCATTGGTATTCGCACCGACGGCACCGATCGCAGTGCCGTTGATCGTCACGTCGCCAGCAGCAAGCGCCCCGAACGTCGTGGCTGCGGCGCCGGTGACCTGGGCGATGGACGAACTGCCCAGAGCCGAGCTTTGTGCGTTGACGATGTTGGCGACGGTGATCGTTTCGCCGACATTGGCGCCGACCTGGAACGTCGCGCCGGTGAACGAGCCATCGAGCAGCTTGACGCCGTTGAACGACGTGGTGCTGGCGACGCGGTCGATTTCCTGCTTCAGCTGCTGCGCTTCGGTGTTGAGCGCGGCGCGGTCGGATGCGCTGTTCGTCGCATTGCCCGACTGCACGGCGAGTTCGCGGATGCGCTGCAGGTTGTTGGTGATTTCGCTCAGCGCGCCTTCGGCCGTCTGCGACAGCGAGATGGCATCATTGGCATTGCGCCCGGC
>DATCFA010000231.1:0-2771 GCA_036509805.1 Casimicrobiaceae bacterium | reverse complement strand
GGTCATGCGCTCCCCGAATACCGTCCTGAAGCCCGACTCCGCGAAACGCTCGCCGCATGCGGCCGCGACCGAGCGCGACCCGCGCTGGGCGGCCGTGGTCGCGCGCGACGCCGCGCACGACGGTCGCTTCGTTTACGCCGTCACGACCACCGGCATCTATTGCAGGCCGAGCAGCGCATCGCGGCTGCCACGGCCGGAGAACGTGCGTTTTTTCGACACCGCCGAGGACGCCGAAAGGGCGGGGTTTCGCGCAAGCCGCCGCGCGGCCGCCGATCGCAGCGCTGCCGCCGCGCAGCGTGCCGCCATCGTCGCCGATGCGTGCAGGCGCATCGAAACCGCGGCGGCGCTGCCGGCGCTGCGCGAGCTCGCGGACGCTGCCGGGTTGAGCCCGTATCATTTCCACCGCGTGTTCAAGGCGCAGACGGGATTGACGCCCAAAGGCTATGCCGATGCGCATCGTGCGCGCAGGGTCCGCCACGAATTGCAGCGCAGCAGCACGGTTACCGGCGCGATCTACGATGCCGGCTTCAATTCGAACAGCCGCTTCTACGAAGCGTCGAACGACGTACTGGGAATGACGCCCACCGACTATCGCGCAGGCGGCACGCATACCGACATCCGCTTCGCGATCGGCGAATGCTCGCTGGGATCGATCCTTGTCGCGCAGAGCGCGCGCGGTGTCTGCGCAATACTGCTCGGCGACGATCCCGACGCGCTGGCGCGCGACCTGCAGGACATGTTTCCGCGTGCGAACCTGATCGGCGCCGACCGCGGCTTCGAAGCGCTCGTCGCCCGCGTGGTGGGACTGATCGAAGCGCCGCAACTCGGTACCGACTTGCCGCTCGACGTTCGCGGCACATCGTTCCAGCAGCGCGTCTGGCAGGCATTGCGCGAGATTCCCGCGGGCCGCACGATGAGCTACACCGATGTCGCCGCGCACATCGGCGCGCCGAAGGCGGTGCGCGCAGTGGCGCAGGCCTGCGCCGCCAATCCGCTGGCGGTGGCGATCCCGTGCCATCGCGTCGTTCGCCGCGACGGCGCGCTGTCCGGCTACCGCTGGGGCGTCGAGCGCAAGCGCGCGCTGCTCGCGCGCGAGTCGGACGCGCGTTGAGCCGCGCGTGCGCGGTTATCCGGTGAACGCGACGCCTGACAGTCGCGCGCATTCGGCCAGCAGGCGCTCCTGCACGGTGGCGTCACGCGCCGCCGGATCGGCCGGGCGCTGGCGCATGTGATAGAAGTAGCGGCCGCTGACCATCGCCGTGCGGTCGTTGCTGGTCGCCAGCCACACTTGCGTCTTCGGCGCCGCATCGAGATCGTCGGGCGCGCCCTTGCCGCCCATCTTGGTTGCCACCCATCCGGGCGTCACCGCGTTGGACAGCACGCCGGGCCATTTGCGCGCGACGGCGAACGCGAGAATCGTGTCGTGCAGCTTGGAATCGGCGTAGGCGCGCGACGCGTTCCACGGCCGCGTCGTCCACGCGAGGTCTTCGAGCGTCGCATCGGCGCCTTCGTGCATCCCGGAGCTCAGGTAGACGAGGCGCCCGGGCTTGTGGATGAGCGCCGTCAACACGTACGGGGCGAGCGTGTTGATCGCGAACACGTGCGGCAAGCCGTCCTCGGTCCTGATCGGCTGGCGCTCCTGGTAGCCGACCGCCGCATTGTGGATCACCGCATCGAAGGTCCCCAGCGCGTTGACGCGCGCGGCTATGTCACGGCACTGGGCAATGCTCGCGAGGTCTCCCGCAACGGCGCCGCTCGCGCCGGGAGCCTCGGCGAGCGCTTCCGCGGCGCGCGCCTCGCTGCGCGCGTGCAGCACGACCTCGTGGCCGTCGGCGACCAGCAACTGCGCCGCCATGCGTCCAAGGCCGTCGGCAGCGCCGGTGATGAAGATGCGTGCCATCGATGCATTTCTCGCGTTGGGCTTCAGCAAACCTGTTGCGCCGACATGATCGCGGCGGCCAGCTTCAGGTCCTCCGCGTAGGTGATCTTGATGTTGGTCGGGTCGCCGGCGACCAACAGCGGAGAAAGGCCGAGCTTCTCGACCGCTTGCGCTTCGTCGGTGAAGTGCGCGGCGTCCGCGTCGGCGTGCGCGTCGCGCAGCACGCGATAGCGGAACATCTGCGGTGTCTGCGCCTGCCACAGGCCGTCGCGTTGCGCGGTGCCTTCGCTGCGTCCCTGCGCGCCGGCGCGTTTCAGCGTGCCGACGACAGGCAATGCGAGCAGGCCGCCGACGGCGTCGTCCGCCACTGCCTGCTGCAGCCTGCGCAACGCGACCGCCTCGACGCACGGCCGCACCGCATCGTGCACCAGCACCCAATCGTCGTCGGCGGCATCGGTCAGCAGCGCAAGCGCGTTGCGCACGGTCTCGGCACGCGTCGCACCGCCGCAACGCAGCAGCGTCGTGTTCGCGTGCGTGCCGACGGCGGCTTCGCACCAGAGATCACCGGGGGCGATGGCCACGTACGTGTGATGCAGTGGCAGCGCCGCCACGAGCCGCTCGATGCTGTGCATCAGCAGCGGCTTGCCGCGCAGCGGCCCGTACTGCTTGGGTGCGTCGCCGCCACAACGAACGCCGTTGCCGGCAGCGGGAATCAATGCATATATGCGCATCCCGGTCGAGATCCGTGACAGTTACGATGGAGTTACGGTCTGCACTGCGCGCCGCGCAGCAGGCGGGATGCGTGCGACGCACGACACGCTGACTCGGTACACTAGCCCTTGCGAATCCCGATCCACTTCTTCTCGGGGCGCAGGTGCGGCGCCGCCGGCTC
>DATCFA010000230.1:0-3142 GCA_036509805.1 Casimicrobiaceae bacterium | reverse complement strand
TGGCACCGACGACCGATGCTGCGGCATCGCGCTTGCGAAGCGTATCCGCGATCACATCGGCGACCTCGCGACCGGCGTCGCTGTCAGGAGGAAGGTCGGCGGCGAGCACGCGCCAGTGTTGCAGCGCTGCGTCGAAGTCGTTGCGTTCCGATGCCGACGCCGCGGCCAGCGCGAGCGCCTTCTGGTTGTGCGGATCGATAGCGAGCGCGCGCTGCGTCAGCTCGGTGGGCTTGCCCTGCAGCGAGCCTTGCGCCATCGACAGCGCGTCGGCGTAGTCGGCCAGCAGCGCGGCGTCGGTGGGCGCGCGCTGCACGCCTTCGGCATAGGCGCTCGCGGCGTCGCTGAACCGACCCAGCGCCGCGTACGAGCGCCCCAGCAATGCCCAGCCACGCGGATCCTCCGGATTCGCCTTCATCCGCTGCGCAAGCGTGTCGACCATCGACTGCACCTGCGCCTGCGTCATCGGCTGGCGCGCCGCCGCGATGCGCGCGGCATCCATCGCCTGCGGCCGGCCGAGGTCGAAATACAGCGCGCCTGCCGTTACCGGCAGCAGCACGATCAATGCGCCGGCGACGATCCAGCGCGCGCGTGGGGACGCCGATGCCGCCGTCGATGGATGGTCGACTTCGTGGCCGAGACGTCCTGCGAGCTCGTCGTTCATCCGCGCGTGCTCGTCGGCGTCGATGACGCCGTTGGCGAGGTCTTCGTCGAGCTGGCGTTTCTGGTCGCGGAAGATCGCGACGGATGCGGCGTCGTCGGGCGCCGTCAAGTCGCCGGCGGCGGGCGGTGCTACTGCGGGTCGCATGAGCAACGCACGCAGCAGCACGCCGAGCGTGACGATCACGACGGTTGCGGCAACGATCCAGAACACGACGGCGGAAGGCATCGAAGCGGGGTTCGCGGAAATGAGCGGGACTCAATTATGGGACATTGCCTTGCCTGTTACGCTGGCCGAAGTCTCGCAGCGATGGATTCCCTCTCCCGCAAGCGGGAGAGGGGGCGCGTCGCGCCGTGCGGGCGTGCGTCGCGACATTGCAGCGTAGCAGTCCCTCGCCCACGAAGTGGGAGAGGGATCAGGGTGAGGGAGGTTTATCATTGCCCGAAGGAGGCGGCACGAAGCGCTCATGAACGACAAAGACATCCGCGAGGCCTCGCTCGAGTACCACCGCAAGGCGCCGGCCGGCAAGATCTCGATCGCGCCGACAAAAAAGCTCACCAACCAGCGCGACCTGGCATTGGCGTACACGCCGGGCGTCGCCGCCGCCTGCGACGCGATCGTCCGCGATCCAGCGGAAGCGCGCAACCTGACCGCGCGCGGCAACCTGATCGGCGTCATCACCAACGGCACCGCCGTGCTGGGGCTCGGCGCCATCGGCCCGCTGGCCGGCAAGCCGGTGATGGAAGGCAAGTCGGTGCTGTTCAAGAAGTTCGCCAACATCGACTGCTTCGACATCGAGATCGAGGAGCGTGACCCCGACAAGCTGGTCGACATCATCTGCGCGCTGGAACCGACGTTCGGCGGCATCAACCTCGAGGACATCAAGGCGCCGGAGTGCTTCATCGTCGAGCGGAAATGCCGCGAGCGCATGCGCATTCCGGTGTTCCACGACGACCAGCACGGTACGGCGATCATCGTCAGCGCGGCCATCCTCAACGGCCTGCGCGTCGTCGGCAAGGAGATGGCCGACGTCAAGCTCGTGTGCTCGGGTGCCGGTGCCGCCGCACTCGCGTGCCTCGACCTGCTCATCTCGCTCGGCATCAAGCGCGAGAACATTTTCGTGGCGGACATCGTCGGCGTCGTCTACCAGGGCCGCACCGAGCTGATGGACGACAACAAGGCGCGCTACGCGCAGGCCACTCCGCATCGCAAGCTGGCCGACCTGCTCGACGGCGCCGACATCTTCCTCGGCCTGTCCGCCGGCGGCGTGTTGAAGCCCGAGTTCCTCGCGACGATGGCGCCGAAACCGCTGATCATGGCGCTGGCGAATCCCGAGCCGGAAATCATGCCCGACCTGGCGAAGGCCGTGCGTCCTGACGCCGTGATCGCCACCGGGCGCTCGGATTTTCCGAACCAGGTGAACAACGTACTGTGTTTCCCGTTCATCTTTCGCGGCGCGCTCGACGTCGGCGCCACGCAGATCAACGAGGCAATGAAGCTCGCGTGCGTGCGCGCGCTGGCCGACCTCGCGATGGCCGAGCAGTCGGACATCGTCGCCACCGCCTACCAGATCGAGAACCTGCGCTTCGGTCCCGATTACCTGATCCCCAAGCCGTTCGACCCGCGCCTCATTGTCGAGATCGCGCCCGCGGTTGCCAGGGCTGCGATGGAATCGGGCGTGGCGACGCGCCCGATCACCGACTTCGCCCACTACCGCCAGAGCCTGCAGCAGATCGTCTACCACTCGGGCCTGCTGATGAAGCCGATCTTCGAGGCGGCCAAGCGCTCGCCCAAGCGCATCGTCTACGCCGAAGGCGAGGACGAGCGCGTGCTGCGCGCCGTGCAAGTGGTGGTGGACGAGCATCTCGCCAAGCCCATTCTCGTCGGCCGCCCGAAAGTGCTCGAGCAACGCATCGAGCGCTACGGATTGCGACTGAAGGCCGGCGTCGATTTCGAAGTGATCAATCCCGAATACGACGACCGCTACCGCGAATACTGGAGCGAGTATTACCGCCTGACCGCGCGCCACGGCGTGTCGCAGCAATACGCGAAGATCGAGATGCGCCGCCGCCTCACGCTGATCGGCGCGATGATGATTCACCTGGGACACGCCGACGGCATGCTGTGCGGCACGTTCGGCACGCACGCGCTGCACCGCCATTTCGTCGACCAGGTGCTGGGCCTGCGCACCGGCGTCAAGACCTACGCGGCGATGAACGCGCTGATGCTGCCCAATCGCACGCTGTTCATCGCCGACACCTACGTCAATCCCGATCCCACCGCCGAGCAGGTCGCCGAAATCACGCTGCTCGCTGCCGATGAAATCCGCCGCTTCGGCATCGAGCCGAAAGTGGCGCTGCTGTCGCATTCGAGCTTCGGTTCCAGCGACTATCCGTCGGCGCGCAAGATGCAGGTCGCGCTGACGCTGGTCAACGCGCTCGACCCCGCGCTCGAGATCGAAGGCGAGATGCATGGCGACGCCGC
>DATCFA010000229.1:0-2621 GCA_036509805.1 Casimicrobiaceae bacterium | reverse complement strand
TCCTCGCACCCGCGGTATATACGGAGACCGGCGGCAAACGCGGCGGAGGCACGCAGCTCACGCCCGCAGGCGTCGCGCTGGTGCAGCGCTATCGCAAACTCGAGCGCCGGATGCGAACGGGCGTGACCAACGAGCTGATGCCGTTACTGCGTTCCACCACAGCGAAAGGCGGGGCGCGAACGTGACGGCGACTCGGCGGAAGTCGTCAATGCGTTGTGGGCCCGTGCGGGCAGCGTGGTTCAAACCAATCGCACGATCTTGCGCTTCCGCCAGAACAACAAATAGTAGGCGGCCTGCAACGCCAGCATCGCGACGAACGCGATCGGATAGGCCATCCACACGCCTTTCAGTCCGAAATGTCCGGCCAATGAGTAAGCCGCCGGGAGCTCGATCGCGGCGATGCAGAAAATCGAGATCCCGGTCGGTATCAGCACCGCACCCGATGCGCGCATCACGCCGCTCAGCACCGCCGCGCATCCGTAGACCACGCTGCTCCACAGCATGATGTGCAGCAGCGATTGCGCCAGCTCGACCACCGGTGCGCTGGTGATGAACGCGCCGATCAGCAGTCTTGAAAGCAGATAGCCGAGCACGACCAGTCCCCCGGTCATGACGATGTTCATCTGCAGGCCCGTGCGCGTGATCGCGCCGAGCCGGTTAGTGTTCCCCGCTCCAATCGCCTGCGCGCCGAGAATGGACGCGGTGATCGCGATCGAGATCGCGGGGAACTGAACGTAGTTCACTACCTGGTTGACTGCGCCGTAAGCCGCCGTCGCGTCGGCTCCGAAGCCATTGACGAGCGAGAGCAGCACGATTTCCGAAAGCGACATGACGATCACCTGCATCCCCGTGGGCAGGCCGATCTTGATGACCAGCCGGAGAAGCTTCGGATCGATGCGCAGCGCGCGCAGCAATTCGCCGTCCGGCGCCAGCGGGTGGCTCTTGCGGCGCATGTACCACGCCATGAAACACAGCGCCACGACAAACGCGCAGATCGAAGCCGCTGCGGCGGAGGTGACACCCAGTTGCGGGAGGCCGCCCCATCCGAGAATGAACGCGGGCGTCAGCACGCATGAGACCGCCGTCGAGATCAGCAGGGCGAACAACGGCGTGATGGTGTCGCCCACGCCCCGCATCAACTGGGTCGCCAGGATGAACACCAGCAAGCCCGGCATCGCGAACATCATCAGCCTCGCATAGCCGATTGCTTCCGGCAACACGCTGGGTGGCGTGCGCAGCAGCCTCAACATTCCCTCGGTGAACGTGCCGCCGAGCAGTGCGATTGCGAGGCCGAGTGCCAGCCCGAGTGCCAGTGCGGTTCCCGCGATCGCCTTGACCTTGTGCGTCTCGCGCGCGCCCCAAGCCTGGCCGATCAGTACCGACGCGCCGGCGCCGATCCCGATCACCAGCGAAATCAGGAAAAACACGATGGGGAAAACCGAAGCGACCGCAGCCAGCGCGTGCGTGCCCAGAATCTGGCCGACGAACACGTTGTTGACGGTGCCTGACAATGCCTGCAGCACGTTGCTCAGCAGCATCGGACCGAGGAACGCGAGGAATACGAGCCACAGCGGACGGATGTTGCGTTGGGCCGCGGAGCCGGCGTTGGTGGATGTGGCGCGGGATGTCATGAGCGATGATCGGGTGACAGCGTGCGATTGACGAGGCCATCCTCGATTCGCGCGTTGAAATAAGCGTATCCGCGCGGGCCATGCGGTTGCGCGCTACGATGGCAACCGCGCAGTATCCTCCATGTCACCACGACCATGACCAATCTCTCGGCATTTCCCGTCACCCGCAAATGGCCCGCACGGCATCCGGATCGCATCCAGCTCTATTCGCTGCCCACGCCGAACGGCGTGAAGGTGTCGATCATGCTCGAGGAAACGGGGTTGGCGTACGAGCCGCATCGTGTCGGCTTCGAATCCAGCGACCAGATGTCGCCGGAATTCCTGTCGCTCAATCCGAACAACAAGATTCCGGCGATCATCGATCCGAACGGTCCTGACGGCCGTCCGTTGGCGCTATTCGAGTCGGGCGCCATACTCGTCTATCTCGCCGACAAGACACATCGACTCGTGCCGCCGGACCTGTCGGGCCGCTACCAGACGCTGCAGTGGCTGATGTTCCAGATGGGAGGCATCGGGCCGATGTTCGGTCAACTGGGATTCTTCCACAAGTTCGCGGGCAAGAGCTACGACGACAAGCGGCCGCGTGATCGCTATGCCGCCGAATCGCGGCGTTTGCTCGGCGTGCTCGACAAGCGCCTTGCGGGCCGTGCGTGGATCATGGGCGACGCGTACACGATCGCCGACATCGCGACCTTTCCGTGGGTGCGCAACCTGATCGGCTTCTATGAAGCGGGGGATCTCGTCGGCATCGCCGACTTTCCCGATGTCACGCGCGTGCTCGAAACATTCGTCGCTCGCCCTGCGGTGATCGCCGGCCTGCTGATTCCGAATCCGGTCGCCGCGGCGGCATAGCGAGCGCGTTCGCGCCCTCACCCCAACCCCTCCCGCGAGCGGAAGAGGGAGCCCGCGCCAAACGCAGCCTCGCGCAGCGTCGTACGCAGGTTCGGCAGCGCCTGCGGCTGCGATCGGTCCGACCATCAATCCGGGAAC
>DATCFA010000228.1:0-3277 GCA_036509805.1 Casimicrobiaceae bacterium | reverse complement strand
AGGCTTCGGGCCCAATCCCGAGGGCTTCACCCACGTCCCCTACAACGACGTCGCCGCGCTCGAGGCCGAGTTTGCCGGCGCCGACGACATCTGCGCGGTGATGATGGAGCCGATGCAGGGCGAAGGCGGCATGACGCGCGGCACGCCCGAGTACCTGCAGGCGGCGCGGCGGCTGTGCACGGCGCACAATGCACTGCTGATTCTCGACGAAATCCAGAGCGGCATGGGCCGCACCGGCGCGCTGTTCTCGTACATGCAAAAGGGCATCGTCCCCGACATCCTCACCAGCGCCAAGGGGCTGGGCGGCGGTTTTCCGATCGGCGCGATGATCACCACGGCGGAAGTCGCGTCGGTGTTCACGCCCGGCGTGCATGGCAGCACCTACGGCGGCAATCCGCTTGCCTGCGCGGTGGCCGGCGCGGTGTTCGACATCATCAACACCACCGAGGTGCTCGAAGGCGTCAAGGCGCGCCACGCGCTGTTCGTCGAGGGCCTGAAGGCGATCAACGCACGCCGCCACGTTTTTCGCGACGTGCGCGGCGAAGGCGTGTGGATCGGCTGCGAGCTCGACGATCCCTGGCGCGGCAAGTCGGGCGACGTGTTGAAGGCTGCCGGCGACGCGGGACTGCTGGTGCTGATGGCCGGCGCCGACGTCGTGCGCCTCGCGCCATCGCTGGTCATTTCGCTCGACGAAATCCTCGAAGGATTGGCGCGGCTCGAAAGCGCGCTCGACCGTGCGCTGCACTGAGCGCCGGCCCCTGCTTTGCGCGGCCGCGCGGCGCGGCGCGCACTGACGCCCGATGTTCGTCGTCCGCCCGATCAGCCGCGACGACCTTCCCGCGGTGCTGGCGCTGTCGGAGCGCACCGGCAGCGGCCTCACCACGCTTCCTGCCAATGGCGAGCGACTGGGCTCGCGGATCGAGCGCTCGCTCGCCTCGTTCGACGGCAACCCGCCACGCGCCGGCGAGTGCTACATGTTCGTGCTGGTCGACACCAACCACGCCGAGCGCGTCGTCGGCATCAGCGCCATCGAGGCGGCGGTGGGGCTCGACGAGCCCTGGTACAACTACTACGTCAACACGCTGGTGCATGCGTCGCGCACACTGGGCGTCTACACGGCCGTGCCTACGCTGTTCCTCGCCAACGACCACACCGGCAACAGCGAACTGTGCTCGCTGTTCCTCGACCAGGGATTTCGCCAGGCGAAAAACGGCCCGCTGATCGCCAAGAGCCGGCTATTGTTCATCGCCGAGTTCGCCGAGCGCTTCGCGCCCAAGGTGATCGCCGAACTGCGCGGGCGCCTCGACGCCGACGGGCACTCGCCGTTCTGGGAAGGCCTCGGCCGGCATTTCTTCGCGATGGAATACTCGGCGGCCGATTACCTGACCGGCATCGGCCAGAAGTCGTTCATCGCCGAACTGATGCCGCGGCATCCGGTGTACGTGAACCTGTTGCCGCAGGATGCCCGCGACGCCATCGGCGCCGTGCACGACGACACGCGCCCGGCGCGCACGTTGCTCGAGCAGGAAGGCTTCCGCTACGAGGGCTACGTCGATATCTTCGACGCCGGGCCCACCGTCGAATGCTTCCGCGAGAACATCGACGCGGTGCGCCGGTCGGTAACACTTGCCGTGACCATCGGCGAAGGCAATCCGCTGCAGGACAGCTTGAGCGACGACATTTTCTGGCTGGTGTCGAACCGGCGCTTCCGCGACTACCGCGCGATCGTTGCAATGGCGCCGCGGCGCATCGACCACTTCCCGCTGCTACCCCACGCGGCGGCGGCGCTCGGCGTCGGCGAAGGCGATCGGGTGCGCGCGGTGGCGTTGTCGCCCAACGACCGATGACCGAAGTCAATTTCGACGGCCTGCCCGGTCCCACGCACAACTATTCCGGGCTCGCGCACGGCAATCTCGCGTCCGCCGGCAATGCGCAACTCGCCGCCGATCCGCGCGCCGCGGCGATGCAGGGAATCGCCAAGATGCGCGCGCTGGCGGCGCTCGGCTATCCGCAGGCGGTGCTGCCGCCGCATGAGCGCCCGCATCTGCCGTCGCTGCGGGCGCTGGGCTTCGGCGGCAGCGACGCCGATGTCCTCGCGCAGGCCGCGCGCGCATCACCCCAGCTCCTCGCCGCGTGCTCGTCGGCGTCGGCGATGTGGACCGCCAACGCGGCAACGGTGAGCCCGTCCGCCGACACCGCCGACGCACGCCTGCACATGACGCCGGCCAATCTCGCCGCGCATTTCCACCGCTCGCTCGAAGCGCCGGTCACCACGCGTGTGCTGCGCGCGATCTTCGCCGACGCCGAGCGCTTCAGCATTCACGACCCGCTGCCGGCCGCGCCGCAATTCGGCGACGAAGGTGCGGCCAACCACACACGTTTCGGTGCCGCCGAGGCCGGCGTGGAATTCTTCGTCTACGGCCGGAGCGCGTTCGGCGCTACCGGTGTGCAACCGTCGCGCTACGTGGCGCGGCAGGCGCTCGACGCGCAGCAGGCCATCGCGCGCCTGCATCAACTCGATCCGACGCGCACCGTTTTTGCGCAGCAGAATCCCGCGGTGGTCGACCGCGGCGTGTTTCACAACGACGTGATCGCCGTCGGCGCCGGCAACGTGCTGTTTTGCCACGCACAGGCGTATGTCGACCAGCCGGCCGTGCTCGATCGCCTGCGCGCGAGCGTACCCGGGTTCACGCCCATCGTCGTCGACGACGCCGATGTCAGCGTCGACGAGGCCGTGGCCACCTACCTGTTCAACAGCCAGCTGCTCACGCGCGCCGACGGCCGGATGCTGCTGGTGGCGCCGGCCGAATGCCGCGAGAATCCGCGCACCGCCGCATACCTCGATCGCCTGCTCGCGCAGCAGGGGTCGGTCGCCGAAGTGCTCACTTTCGACTTGCGCCAAAGCATGCGCAATGGCGGCGGCCCGGCCTGCCTGCGGCTGCGTGTCGCGCTGACGGACGCGGAGCGCGCGGCCGTCAACCCGCGCGTGCTCGTCGACGACGCGCTGGGCGCGGCGCTCGAGCGCTGGGTCGCACGCCACTACCGTGACCGGCTGCTGCCCGCCGACCTCGCCGACCCTGCGCTGCTGGACGAATCGCGGCGCGCGCTCGATGAATTGAGCACGCTTCTTGCACTCGGCAACGTCTACGATTTCCAGCGCTGAACGGCAGCTTAGACACATGCCGTTTGTCCGCAGGACTTTGACGTCGCAATCGATGAGGTTTATCCTGATCGGATCGTGCCGAGGTTGACACGTCGAACTCTTCGACCACAACAC
>DATCFA010000227.1:0-5878 GCA_036509805.1 Casimicrobiaceae bacterium | reverse complement strand
CGCACTATCCGTCGATCGACTTGTCGGTGGGCAGCAACGATGCCGCCGGCTACGACATCGTCGTCAACGCGTCACCGGCCGGCATGCGCGACGGCGACCCGCTGCCGATGGACGTCGCACGCATTGCGCCGGCGGCGTTCGTCGGCGAAGTGGTGATGAAGCAGCGCTACACGCCGTTTCTCGAGGCCGCACGCGCGAAGGGCTGCGCCACGCAGGTCGGCATCGACATGCTGTTCGAGCAGATTCCCGCGTACCTCGAGTTCTTCGGGTTCCCCACGACCACGTCCGCCGAATTGCGGCGCGTCGCCACGATCACGTATTGAGCGCCGCCGAGCGACGGGCCGGCGTCCGTCGCCCTTGCCGGCTGCGCGCGGGATGCCGCAAGGCGAACGCTTCAGACTCGAAACACGCGAATCGGCAACGGTGTCGATTGCGGGTCGTCGAATCCCCAGTGCTCGAGCGCGAGCGCCCGCGGTAGCGCACCCGCGTCGCCGAACTCATCGACCTGCACGAGCGTAAGCGCCGGATAAGCAGCGGCGTCGAACCAGCCGGCGTGCGTGACGACGAGGCGGCTCTGCGCATTCATCACGCGCGGGATTTCGGCGAAAAACCGCACCCGCTCGGCAGCGCTGCAGTGATTGAGCACCGAGAAGCACAACAGGAAGTCGTACGTCTCGCCAAGACCGGAAAAATCGAAGTCCTGCAACACGCTGACGCGGCCCGTCTGTGCTCCCATTCCCAGGTTATCCATCGCCCGGTGCGCAGC
Organism: Casimicrobiaceae bacterium; assembly: GCA_036509805.1. Taxonomy (GTDB): domain Bacteria; phylum Pseudomonadota; class Gammaproteobacteria; order Burkholderiales; family Casimicrobiaceae; genus VBCG01. The sequence continues at coordinate 5,112 of DATCFA010000227.1, read as the reverse complement.
CACCACCAGCGACGGGTTGAAATCGACGCCCCGATAGCCGCCGGGCGTCAGGAACTCCAGGAAATGCACGCCAGCGCGCAACGGGCCGCATCCGATGTCGAGCAGGCTGCTGTGCTCGCGAAGGCCGAGGTGACGCATCAGCGCGAGCTGGAACGCGCCCCGCTTTTCCCAGCCAGCGGCTCCGCCGCCGAGGTGCGCCTTGTACGCCTGCGCGTCGATCTGCGCGGCGGACAGCGACAGCGTGCGGTAATCGAATTTCGAGCGTGGCCTCGCGTCCGCTCGTGATCGCGCGGCGGATTCCGGCCGACCGTCATCCGGCGTCGGGAGGGCCGCATCGTGCACGCGCCCGCGAATCGCGGCGAACAGGTTGCGCAGTCGTTTGAACATTGGTTTGCGGTGGCTGCGTTCGGCGCAAGGCGTGAAGCTGTCCCGCTGCAAGGGTCGCCGCCAACCGCCGCACGATACCAGCAGCCGGGGTTCGGACGTCCGCTGGCCGGCGTAATGTCGATCTTCGCCCTGCCGCTCACGCCATGCCGACCTGCGGCAACCGCTGCTGCATCTCGTCGGACGGACGCGACGCGATCATGTCCTGCAGTTCGCGCCGCTTGCGTGCATAACCCGGATCGTCGAAGCGGTTGTGCATTTCGTCCGGGTCGTTGGACAGGTCGTAGAGCTCGCCCGCGCCCGAAATGCGCTCGAGCGTCAGTTTCGCATCGCACGTGCGAACCGTGCGCAGGTCGAGTTCGGTGCCGAAGCGCGATGCGCGCAGTCCCCACTCGCTGTACGCGAAATCGCGCGAATCGGCATCGGTTTCGACGAGTCGGCGCACGCTGCGGCTGTGGATGGCGGTCGCAATCGAGACGCCTGTGTAGTCGCCGATCGTCGCGGGGATGTCGATCGTCGAGATCGGGTCGTGCACCACCTTGCCATGCGGCACGCCCGGTCCGCGCACGATGAAGCCGACGCGCAGCAAGCCTTCGTACGCCATCGGTCCCTTGAGGACCAGGCCGTGATCACCCAGCCATTCGCCGTGGTCGGTGGTGAAGATCACCAGCGTGTTGTCCGCGAGGCCGTGCTCGGCCAGCGCGATCAGCACGCGTCCGACGTTGTGGTCGACGAGCGCGATCATCCCGTAATAGTTGGCGATCATCGCGCGCGTCTGCGCCTCGGTCTGCACAGGCAGGTGCGTCAGCTTTTCGCGGTGCTTGCGAAAATTCTCCGGCAATATCGGCCGCCCTTCGAGGCTCGCGCGGTGCCACCACGGCCGGCGCTCGAGATCGAGCACCCGCTGCCGCGGCAACTCGACATCCGCGGGATCGTGCAATCGGCTCCACGGTTCGGGGGCATCGAACGGATGATGCGGGTCGGCGAACGATGCCCACAGGCAGAACGGTCGCTCGCGGTGCGCGCGCAGGTGCGTTGCTGCCGACCGTCGCGGTCACTTCGTCGAGCGGGATCAGCGACGGCGTCTTGCGGACCTGATTGATGACGCCGCCGGTCGAGCCGCGGCCGAACAGCATCGACGACGGGCCCTTCAGCACCTCGACTGCGTCGAGGAAGAACGTGTCGCGGTAATACTGGCCGCGATCGCGCATGCCGTCGAGATAGATATCGGTGCGCGCGGAAAAGCCGCGCAGGTTGACGTTGTTGCCGATCGTCCCGCCCTCCGCGCTGCCGATCGTGATTCCCGGCACATAGCGCAGCGCATCCTGCAGCGATGCGACACCCTGCGCGTCGAGGACGGCGCGGTCGATCACCGTCATCGACTGCGGGATATCGCGCAGTGGCGCCACGATCTTGCCGATGGACGTCGTCGGCGGCGCGTAGTCCTTGTTGCTGGTGCCGGTGACGTTGATCGGCGGCAGCGTCACCGCGTCGGCCAGCGTCAGGTCCGGCGCCGGCTGTGCGTACACCGGCTCTTGGGCGAGCGCGAGCCCCGCGATCAGCGCGCCGAGCGGTGCCAAGACTGCGCGCACCGGCGACCGCACGACGCTGGCCGCCGCCCGCCGCGATCCTTCGGTGCGTGTGTCGTGCAGACAGCGCATTGCGACGCTGACCGGCCGCAATTTTCCAGGGGAAAGCATGTCAGGGTCCTGATTTTTCGGTTGTTCGGGCAGACGACGAGCTGGCCGGTCCGCATCCGCGAGCATCGTACGCTGCGTATTGCGAATTATACGCATTCTCATTCAGCATACACAACCAGCGTGTCCACCGCATTCCGCGCGGACCTTGAATCCGCGTCGAAGTCCCTCACCATTGGCTGGTGAACCGCAATCCAATACGGCAACCGGACCGCGATGGCGAACAGGAGTGACCCCACCGGGTGGATGTGGGCGCAGGCCTGCGAGTTGATCGACGAGGCCGACCGGCTGCATCGCCGCTTCTTCCACCTGACCACGGCGACGCGGACGCTTGCCGTATGGCAACCGCCGGTCGACGTATTCGAGGACGAGCGCGAAGTGCTGATCGTCGTCGCGATGCCCGGCGTGGCCGCGTCGGGTGTCGAGGTCATCCGCGAACCCGCCGCGCTTCTGGTGCGCGGTGTGCGACAGATGCCGCTATCGGGCTCGCGCCACCGCGTGCGCCAGCTCGAAATTCCGTACGGCGCGTTCGAGCGCCGGATTCCACTGCCGCCCGGGCGCCTCGAAGCCGGCGCACCCGAGCTGATTCACGGCTGCCTGCTCATCACGTTGCGCAAGATCGGACCCTGACCTCGATGAACAACGAAACGTTACCCAATGACACGCTGTCGACCGATGCGGGCGTGCCAGCCGCCGCCGACGCGCGTGCGGCCGGCGGCACCGCGCCGGAGGTGCGCACGCCGCGCCCGTTGCCGGACGACGCGCTGATCATCCTTCCGGTGCGCAACGTCGTGATGTTCCCCGGCGCCGTGTTTCCGCTGACCGTGGGCCGCGACCGCTCGCGCGTGGCCGCGCAGGAAGCGGTGCGCCTCGAGCGCCCGCTCGGCGTGCTGCTGCAGAACCGGCCCGAAGTCGACGAGCCCACGCCCGCCGACATGCATTGGGTGGGCACCAGCGCCGCCGTCGTGCGCTACATCACCACACCCGACGGCACGCACCACGCGATCGCCAAGGGGCAGCGGCGCTTTCGCGTACTGCAGTTCCTCGACGGCTATCCGTTCGTTGTCGCGCGCGTCCAGTACGTCGACGATCCGGAATCGGTCGACTCGGAAATCGAGGGCCGCGCGCGAGCGCTCAAGCAGCGCGCGATCGAGATCCTGCAGCTCCTGCCGCAGGTGCCCGAGGAAATGGTCGCCGCGCTGCAAGGCGTCGAAGGTGCCGCGCGCCTCGCCGACTTCATCGCCGGGCTGATGGACATCCCCATCGAGGAAAAGCAGTCGCTACTGGAGACCTTCGACCTGAAGGCGCGCCTCGACAAGCTGCTGCAGATACTCGACCACCGGATCGAGGTGCTCAAGGTGTCGCGCGAGATCGACGAGCGCACGCGCGAGTCGATCACCGACGTCAACCGCAAGCACCTGTTGCGCGAGCAGATGCGCACGATCCAGAAGGAGCTCGGCGAAGGTGACGAGAGCGCGGCCGACATCGCCGAGCTCGGGCAGGCGATCACCGACGCGCAGATGCCGGCGGACGTCGACAAGTCGGCGCGCAAGGAGCTGAAGCGCCTCGAGCGGATGCCCGAGGCGGCCGGCGAATATTCGATGCTGCGCACCTACCTCGAGTGGCTGATCGAATTGCCGTGGAAGATCGAAGCGGGTCCGGCGATCGACATCGCCGAGGCGCGCCGCGTGCTCGACGAGGATCACTTCGGCCTCGACAAGGTCAAGAAACGCATTCTCGAGTACCTCGCGGTGCGCAAGCTCAATCCGGCGGGCCGCAGCCCGATCCTGTGCTTCGTCGGGCCGCCCGGCGTCGGCAAGACGTCGCTCGGCCAGAGTATCGCCAAGGCGATGAACCGCAAGTTCGTCCGCGTCAGCCTGGGCGGCGTGCACGACGAGGCGGAAATCCGCGGCCACCGGCGCACGTACATCGGTGCGCTGCCGGGCAACATCGTGCAGAACCTGAAAAAGGCCGGGACGCGCAACTGCGTGATGATGCTCGACGAAGTCGACAAGCTCGGCGCCGGCGGATTCCACGGCGACCCGTCCTCGGCGCTGCTCGAAGTGCTCGACCCCGAGCAGAATTCGGCGTTCCGCGATACCTATCTCGCGGTGCCCTTCGACCTGTCGCAGGTGACGTTCATCTGCACGGCGAACGTGCTCGACACGATCCCCGGGCCGCTGCGCGACCGCATGGAAATCATCCAGCTGCCCGGCTACACGGCGCAGGAGAAGCTGCAGATCGCGCGCCGCTACCTGGTTCCGCGCCAGTTGCAGGCCACCGGACTCGACGCCGGCCAGTGCGAAATCACCGACGCTGCGCTGATGGCGATCATCGGCGACTACACGCGCGAAGCGGGCGTGCGCAACCTGGAGCGCGAAATCGGCAGCGTGTTCCGCAACGCGGCGGTGCGCATCGCCGATGGCACCGCGTCGCGCCTCGCCATCGACACCGGCGACCTGCACGCGATACTCGGCGCGCAGCGCTTCGAGGCCGAAATGGCGATGCGCAGCGACCTGCCGGGCGTGGCCACCGGTCTCGCGTGGACACCGGTGGGCGGCGACATCCTGTTCATCGAGGCCGCGCGCACGCCCGGCAACGGCAAGCTGATCCTCACCGGACAGCTGGGCGACGTGATGAAGGAAAGCGCGCAGGCGGCACTGTCGCTCGTCAAGGCACGTGCGGGCATGCTCGGCATCGGCGTCGAAACGCTCGACAGGTCGGACATCCACGTGCACGTGCCCGCCGGCGCCACGCCGAAGGACGGGCCCAGCGCCGGCGTGGCGATGTTCGTTGCGCTGGCGTCGCTGTTGACCGGTCGGACGGTGAAAAGCGATGTCGCGATGACGGGCGAGATCAGCCTGCGCGGTCTGGTATTGCCGATCGGCGGCGTCAAGGAAAAGGTGCTCGCCGCGCTGCGTGCGGGCATCCGCACGGTGATGCTGCCCACGCGCAACCAGCGCGACCTCGAGGACATTCCGGCCGATGCGCGCGCGCAACTGACGTTCGTGTGGCTCACCGACGTCGACGA
>DATCFA010000226.1:0-2590 GCA_036509805.1 Casimicrobiaceae bacterium | reverse complement strand
CGTGTCGATGGCCGATCCCACGTTGACGGCCATGCTGCCGCTGCTGGTGCCGCTCGCCGTGCTGGCGTCTCTCGAGGTCGATACGCTGAAGCGCGGCTTCTCGGGCGCGCTCGACTGGTTCGGCATCCTGACGTTCGGGCTGGTCGCCACGCTGCTGTGGTTCCTGTGGATCGGCGCGTACATCAACAGCATGTCGCCGGCGGTTGCGCGCGTCTTTCGCGATACCGAATTCGGCTATCGCCCGTCGTTCAAGCTGTGGGCGATGCTCGCGGCGTTGTTCCTCACGCTCTTGTGGATCGCGCTGGTGCGACCGGCGCGCAAGTCCAACCGGCGCGCGCTGCTCAACTGGACGGCCGGCGTGGTGCTGCTGTGGGGCCTCTACTCGACCATCTGGTTGCCGTACCTGGACTCGCGCCGAAGCTACCGCTCGATGGCCACCGAGCTCACGCGCTACCTGCCTGCCACGGGCTGCGTTGCCGGCCGCAACCTGGGTGACCCGCAGCGCGCGCTGCTGCACTATTTCACCGGGCTGACGACGATCGCCGATGGCACGCCGAAGGCCGCGCAATGCAACATGCTGCTCGTCCAGTACGGGCGCCAGTTCCCCGACAAGCTCCCCGGCTGGCATTCCGTATGGGAAGGCCAGCGCCGCGGCGACGACACCGAACATTTCGCGCTGTACATGAAGGACGGCCAGTGAAGTTCATCGACGAAGCGATCATCGAAGTACATGCGGGCGACGGCGGCAACGGCGTCGTGTCGTTCCGCCGCGAAAAGTACGTGCCGCGCGGCGGCCCGGACGGTGGCGACGGCGGTCGCGGCGGCAGCATCCTCGCGGTGGCCGACCGCAACATCAACACGCTGATCGACTACCGCTACGCGCGCATCCATCGCGCCAAGCGCGGCGAAAATGGCCATGGCGCCGACAAGTACGGCCGCGGCTCCGACGACATCACGCTGCGCGTGCCGGTCGGCACGGTGGTCGCCGACGCCGAGACCGGTGAAGTGCTCGCCGACCTGGCGCACGACGGCGCCGGGACGCGGCTCGCCAAGGGCGGCAAGGGCGGCCTCGGCAACATCCATTTCAAGTCGAGCACCAATCGCGCGCCGCGGCAGTCGACACCCGGCGAGGAAGGCGAATCGCGCAAGCTGCGGCTGGAATTGCGCGTGCTCGCCGACGTCGGGCTGTTCGGGCTGCCCAACGCCGGCAAGTCGACGCTGATCCGCGCGGTGTCGGCGGCGCGGCCGAAGGTCGCCGACTATCCGTTCACCACGCTCGCGCCGAGCCTGGGTGTGGTGCGCACCGACGAGCGGCGCAGCTTCGTCATCGCCGACATACCCGGCCTCATCGAAGGCGCCGCCGACGGCGCGGGACTCGGCCACCAGTTCCTGCGGCACCTGCAGCGCACGCGCGTGCTGCTGCACGTGGTCGACATCCTGCCGCCCGACCCCGACGCCGACCCGGTGCGCGATGCGCGCGCGATCGCCAACGAGCTGAAGCGCTACGACGAGTCGTTGTTCGCCAAGGAGCGCTGGCTGGTCGTCAACAAGATCGACCTGCTCGATGCCGATGCACGCGACAGGACGGTGAAGGCGTTCGTCAGGGCGCTGAAGTGGAAAGGCCCGGTGTTCGCCATTGCTGCCGTCAACGGCGAAGGCTGCCGCGCGCTGACGTTCGCGATCCAGGACTGGCTCGACGCGCACCCGGCGCAAAAGACCGTCGCCGAAGTGCTCGACGAAGCGCCGCTGGTCGTCAAGCCGGCGCCGGTGCGCACGCGGCGCGTGCGGCGCACCACGGGCAGCGATGACGCGGCATGACACGGGCGTGAATTCCGCGTCGCTCGTCGCGGGTGCCACGCGGCTGGTGGTGAAGATAGGCTCGAGCCTCGTCACCAACGACGGGCGCGGGCTCGACGCCGACGCCATCGCGCGCTGGGCCGGCCAGGTGGCCGCGCTGCGCCACACGGGCGTGCAAGTGGTGCTGGTGTCGTCGGGCGCGATCGCCGCCGGCATGCAGCGGCTCAACTGGACGCAGCGGCCGCAGGCGATCCATGAACTGCAGGCGGCGGCGGCCGTCGGCCAGATGGGTCTCGTGCAGGCGTGGGAATCGGCGTTCGCGCAGCACGCGCTGCATACCGCACAGGTGCTGTTGACGCACGACGACCTGGCCGACCGCCGACGCTACCTGAATGCGCGCAGCACGCTGCGCACGCTGATCGCGCTGTCGGTGATCCCCATCATCAACGAGAACGACACCGTCACCACCGACGAGATCCGGGTCGGCGACAACGACACGCTGGGCGCGCTGGTCACCAACCTGATCGAGGCCGACGTGCTGGTGCTGCTGACCGACCAGCAGGGACTTTATTCCGCCGACCCGCGCAAGCACCCCGCGGCGACTTTCATCGCGCGCGCCGAAGCCGGCGACCCTGCGCTCGAGGTAATGGCCGGCGGCGCCGGCAGCGCGCTCGGTCGCGGTGGCATGTTGACCAAGGTGCTCGCCGCCAAGCGCGCCGCACGCTCGGGTGCGCACACGGTGATCGCGTCGGGACGCGAAGCCGACGTGTTGACGCGGCTCGCCGCCGGCGAA
>DATCFA010000225.1:0-5210 GCA_036509805.1 Casimicrobiaceae bacterium | reverse complement strand
ATCCTGCTGACGCCACGCACCGAGTGGCCAGTGATCGCCGCCGAGTCCAAGACCGCGGCCGATGTGTGGATGGGCTACGTGGCACCTCTGGTCGCGATTTCAGCGATCGCCGGCGGCGTGGGAATGATGCTGTTCGGCATTCACGTGCCGCTGATGGGCAGCATTCGCGTGGGACCGGTGCCGACGATCGCGCACGTGGTCGTGCAATTCGTGATGACCTTCGTCGGCCTCTTCGTGCTGACGCTGATCATCAACGCGCTGGCGCCGACATTCGGCGGGCAGAAGGATTCGCTGCGCGCGCTGAAGGCGGCCGCGTACAGCTTCACGCCGGCGTGGGTGGGCGGCATCCTGACGATCGTGCCGGCGCTCGCGATCATCGCGGGACTGATCGGACTGTACGGCCTCTACCTGCTGTACCTCGGCTTGCCGGTGATGATGCGCAGCGCGCAGGAAAAGGCGATGGGCTACACGGTCGTCGTCGTGCTGTGCGCAATCGTCATCGGCTTCTGCGTGACGCTGCTCGTCACCGCCGTGCTGGGGATGATGGGGATGGGCATGGCGGGCGCCATGAGCGGACTGGGCGGCGGCTTGTCGAGCTCCGATCGCGGCGCCGCGCAAACAGCGAGCGTGCTGTCGAGCATGATGGGCGGCAAGACCGATGCCGACAAGGCACGGATGCAGGATGCGATTTCCAGCCTGCAGAAGATGGGCGCGCAGGCCGAGCAGGCGCAGAAGACCGCCAAGGCGACCGGCGGGGACCCCAACGCGGCCGCCGCCAACGCCGTCGACCTGAGCACCGCGCTCGCCGCCGTGGGCACGATGGTGTCAGGCGGCAAGGACGTGAAGCCCGTCGACTTTCACGCGCTGAAGGATTTGCTGCCCGCCAATATTGCCGGCCTTGCGCGGCAAGAAACGTCGGGGCAGAGCGGCGAAGCCGTCGGCATGAAGGGCAGCAGCGCTACCGGCCGCTACGCCGATACGAACAATGGCAGCATGACGCTCGAGATCGCCGACTTGGGATCGCTGTCGGGCCTGGCAGGGCTTGCCACCAAGTTCAATCCGAACATGGAAAAGGAAACCGACACCGGCTACGAGCGCACGCGCACCGTCAACGGGCAGATGATGCACCAGCGCTACAACACCCAAGCGAAGTCGGGTGAATACGACGTGATGGTCGGCAATCGCTTCGCCGTCACCGCGCAGGGCAACAACGTCAGCGAGGATGCGCTGGTGGCGGCGGTGAAATCGGTGGACTACGGCAAGCTCGCATCGCTGGCGAAGTAGGCTCGCGCGGCCGCGCCGCCGCGAATCACCCCAGCAGGTAATCCGCCAGCTCCGCGAAGCCGGCACCTCCCGCCCGCTGCGTGACGAACGCCGGCGGTGTCGCGATGCGGTCGATCTGCTCGCGCACGTTGGCAACGCCCACCGAGCGCGCGAAGAACGCGAACATCGGTGCATCGTTGGGCGAGTCGCCGGCGAACACGAAACGATCGCCATCGGCATCCAGGTCGATCGCAAACGCCTCGCGCAACAGCGTGCGCGTCATCGACAGCTTGTCGTAGTGCCCGAACCATCCATTGACGTGGATCGACGAGATCTTCGCCGTCATCCCTGCCGCCTGCATCAGCGCGACGATGCGGTCGACGTCGGCCGGCGGCAGCCGCGGCACGTCCTCGCAGAAGTCGATCGCCAGGTCGGTTTCGCGATAGCCCTGATCGGAAGCGAGCGCGCTGCCCTCGACGTCTGCGACGATGCGCGCGCCGATCGCCGCCAGGCGCGCGCGATTGGCCACGCGCTCGGCTTCGTCCATGGCGAAACGCCGCAGCAGCCGCTTCGCCGCATCGTCGTGGCGCATCCACAACGCGCCGTTTTCGCCAACGACGCCCGCCACCGGCCACATCCGCGCGATGTGGTCGCACCAGCCCGCCGGGCGTCCGGTAATCGGGATCACCAGCATGCCCGCGTCGTGCAGGCGCTGCATCGCGCGATACGCTTCGGCGGTCAGCCGCCCGTGCGTGGTCAACGTGTCGTCGATGTCGGTCAGCACACCGCGGACATTGCCGCGCGGCATCATCGCCAGCGGCTGCATCGTCACGGCTCGATGGCGGACGACGGAGCCGGCAGTGGCGCTGGCGGCGGCGGGCGCCAGCGGCGCATCGCGGGCAACACATCATCGACGCTGGCGACGACGCTCAGCATTTCGCGGTGGCGGGGCTTCAGCAGCCCGTCGGCGACGCCGCGGTCGAGCTGCATCAGGAAGCCGTCGAAGTAGCCTTCGAGGTTCACCAGCACCACCGGCGTCTCGATGATCGACAACTGGTTCCACGTCAGCATCTCGCAGGTCTCGTCGAACGTGCCGTATCCGCCGGGCAGCACGACGAACGCGTCGGCGCGCTGCGCCATCAACGCCTTGCGCTCGTGCATCGACCGCACGACGTGCAGTTCGCTCACGTCGTGATTGCCGACTTCGCGCGCCATCAGCGCCTCGGTGATGATGCCGATCACCGTGCCGCCTGCGTCCTTCGCCGCGCGCGCCGCCTCGAACATCAGGCCGATGCCGCCGCCGCCGTACACCAGCGCGATGTCATTCTGCGCGAGCAGACGCCCGAATGCGCGCGCCGACGCCGCGTAGACCGGCCGCGCGCCCGCGTTGGCGCCGCAGAACACGCACACACTTGCGATGCGCGTGTCGTTCACGTCGATGCGGGGCGATCGTCGAGGTAGGCGCGCACCGCATCGCGCTCGGCCGCATTCATCGGCAGCCCGCACTTCGTGCGCCGCCACAGGATGTCGTCGGCACTGACCGCCCATTCCTCGCCGACCATCCAGTCGACCTCGCGCGCGGTGAGGTGGGCGCCGAAGCCGATGCCGAGGTCGGCCAAGACCGACGCATCGCCGAGCACGTCGAACGCGCGCGTGCCGTGGCGGCGGCCGAACGCGCGCAGCAGCTCGAACGGCAGGTGCGGATAGCGCGCGCACAGCCGCGCGAAAAGCTGTGCACGGTCGCCGCCGGCAATATCGCCGCCCGGCAACGGCGCCGTCCGGGTCCATGCCGGCTTCATCGTCGGGAAAAACGGCGCAAGCTCGGCGAGCGCCGCTTCGGCGAGTTTCCGGTAGGTGGTGATCTTGCCGCCGAAGATCGACAGCAGCGGCGCCTCGAGCGGCTCGTGGCCGGCATCGAGCTTCAGCACGTAATCGCGGGTCACGGCAGCCGGGTCGGAGGCGCCGTCGTCGTACAGCGGGCGCACGCCGCTGTAGGTCCACACGATGTCGCTGCGTGCCAGGGGCGTCGCAAGATAGCCGTTGACGAGCGTCAGCAGGTAGTCGACCTCGTCGTCGGAAATGCACGGATCCTCGTAGTCCTGCACGGTGACGTCGGTGGTGCCGATCAGCGAGTATTTCTCCTGGTAGGGGATCACGAACACGATGCGGTTGTCGGCGTTCTGCAGGATGTACGCGTGCTCTTCCGGATGCACGCGTGGCACGACGATGTGACTGCCCTTGACGTGGCGCACGCCTGCGCCCGCAGGCTCGTCGTCGAGGCGGCGCTGCACGTCCGTGACCCACGGCCCCGCCGCGTTGACGATCGCCCGCGCGCGCAACTGCGAGCGCACACCGCCGCTTTCGATCTCGGCGCGCCACACCGGCCCGTCGCGGCGCGCCGACACGAGCAGCGTGCGCGGCCTGATCGTCGCGCCGAGCGTGCGCGCCGACATCGCGTTGGCAACGACCAGCCGCGCATCGTCCACGCGCGCGTCGGAATACACGAAACCCCGCGTCAGATGTGGCTGCAGGCCCGCACCCCAGCGGCTGCCGGCGAGCTTGACGCCGAACGATTTCGGCAGCGACATGCGGCCGCCCAGGTGGTCGTACAGGAACAGGCCGCAGCGGATCATCCACGCGGGCCGCAGGTGCGGCTCGTGCGGCAGCACGAACGCCAGCGGCTCGATCAGGTGCGGCGCCAGCTTCAGCAACACTTCGCGCTCGACCAGCGCCTCGGATACCAGCCGGAACTCACGGTACTCGAGGTAGCGCAGCCCGCCATGGATCAGCTTCGTGCTCATCGACGACGTGTGCGATGCGAGGTCGTCGCGCTCGACCAGCGTCACCGACAGCCCGCGGCCCGCGGCGTCGCGCGCAATGCCGGCGCCGTTGATGCCGCCGCCGACGACCAGCAGATCCGAAGTGGTTTCGTTCATGATGGGGAACACGGCGATCTTACCGGATGGGTTACCATCGCCGGCGTCGACACGAACGCCGGAGCTGTCCGCCATGCGTGAACCGCCGCTCAGCCAGGACTATCCGCGCGTGCTGCTCATCATCGTGCTGATGGTGCTTTTGATCGGCTGCAGCCTGTGGATCCTGCGCCCGTTCATGCCGGCGTTCATCTGGGCGGTGATGATCGTCGTCGCGACGTGGCGGCTGATGCAGCACGTCGAGCGGCGCGTCGGCGGCCGCCGCGGCGTTGCCGCCGCGGTGATGGCCGTCGGCATCCTGCTGCTGCTGGTCGTGCCGATCGCCATCGCGATCGACCAGTTCGTCAACCACTTCGACGACATACGCGCGGGCATCGCGTGGCTCACGTCGCGCGACCTGCCTCCGCCGCCGGCGTGGGTCGCGCACATCCCGCTGGCGGGGCCGAGCCTGGTGTCCAAATGGAGCGAATTCGCGAGCGCCGATCCGCTGGCGGCGCTGCGCCCGCTGCTGCCGTACGCCGGCAACATCGCGACGTGGCTCGCCGTGCGCGCAGGGTCGGTGGGCGTGTTGCTCGTCAACCTGCTGCTGATCGTCGCTTTCTGCGCGATCCTTTACCTGGTCGGCGAGAGCGCTGCACGCGACACGCGGCGCTTTGCGCAGCGGCTCGCTGGCGAGCGCGGATTGCGCACCGTCGAACTCGCAGGACAAGCAGTGCGCGCCGTTGCGCTCGGCATCGTCGTCACCGCAGTCGCGCAATCGGTGCTCGGCGGCGTGGGTCTCGCCATTGCGGGCGTGCCCAACGCGATGCTGCTGACGGCGGTGATGTTCGTGCTGTGCCTCGCGCAGATCGGCGCGGTACCGGTGATCGCGCCGGCGGCCATCTGGCTCTTCTGGAAGGACGCGAGCGGCTGGGGCGTTTTCCTGCTCGTCTGGTGCGTCGTCGTCAGCGCGCTGGACAATTTCCTGCGGCCGGTGCTGATCCGCCGTGGCGCCGACCTGCCGCTGCTGCTGAT
>DATCFA010000224.1:0-3722 GCA_036509805.1 Casimicrobiaceae bacterium | reverse complement strand
CATTGTGGGCCTCTGCGAAAAAGCGCGCGATGCTCTGTGCAAGCACCGGACCCACGTCATCGACTTCGAGCAGCGCCTCCTCATCGGCCGCCATCAGTGGTGCCAAGTCGCCGAAGTGCCGCGCGAGGTCCCTGGCGGTCGCTTCACCCACGTGGCGGATGCCGAGCGCGTAGACGAAGCGCTCGAGCGTGGTCGTGCGGCTGTGGTCGATGGCCGCGATGACGTTCGCGGCGCTCCTTTCCGCCATCCGCGGCAGCCCGGCGAGCGTCTCGGCGGTCAACCGGTAGACGTCGGCAGGGGTGCGCACGATGTCGGCATCGACCAGCTCGTCGACGAGCTTTTCGCCCAGCCCCTCGATGTCGATCGCGCGGCGCGATGCGAAATGCAGCAGTGCCTGCTTGCGCTGCGCCGGGCATACAAGGCCGCCTTCGCAGCGCGCGACCGCTTCGCCCTCGAGACGCACGATCGCCGATCCACATTCCGGGCAGTGCGCGGGCATCACGAACTCGCGCGCGCCGGACGGGCGCTTGTCGACGACCGTGCGCACCACTTCGGGAATGACGTCGCCCGCGCGGCGCACGACGACGGTGTCGCCGATGCGCACATCCTTGCGGCGCACCTCGTCCTCGTTGTGCAACGTCGCATTGGTGACGGTGACACCGCCGACGAACACCGGCGCAAGCCGGGCGATCGGCGTCACCGCGCCGGTGCGACCGACGTTGACGTCGATGGCGATCACCTCGGTGAACGCTTCCTCGGCGGGAAACTTGTGCGCGATGGCGAAGCGCGGCGCGCGCGACACGAAGCCCAGCGCGCGCTGCTGCGCGAAGTCGCCGACCTTGTAGACGACGCCGTCGATGTCGAACGGGAGCCGCGAGCGCCGCTCGCCCATCGTCCTGTAATAGTGAAGCAGTCCTTCGACGCCCGTCACGCGCGCGCGCTCGCGCGTCACCGGAAAGCGCAACGCCGCGAGGTACTCGAGCAACGTGGCCTGCGTGGCCGGCGGGGCGATGCCGCCCCAGTCGACGGCGCCGATGCCATACGCGAAAAACGCGAGCTTGCGGGTCGCGGTAATCTGCGGGTCGAGCTGGCGCAGCGCGCCGGCGGCCGCATTGCGCGGATTGACGAAGAGCTTCTGCTCCTTCGCCTTCTGCGCCACGTTGAGCCGCTCGAAGTCCGCCTTCAGCATCAGCACTTCGCCGCGCACCTCGATCAGCGGTGGCGCGAGCGCCTGCGGCAGCACGAGGGGAATCGCGCTGATCGTGCGCAGGTTCGCGGTGACGTTCTCGCCGCGCTCGCCATCGCCGCGCGTCGCACCGACCGCGAAACTGCCGCTCTCGTAGGTGAGCCCGATCGCAAGGCCGTCGAACTTGGGCTCGACCTCGTAGTCGACGCTGGCGAGCTCCAATGCGTCGCGCACACGGCGGTCGAACGCCGCGACCTCGTCATCGGTAAAGGCGTTGTTGAGCGACAGCATCGGCACGCGGTGGATCACCGGCATGAACGTGTCGGATGCGCTGCCGCCGACGCGTTGCGTCGGCGAATCGGCGGTGCGCAGCGCCGGATGGTCCGCTTCCAGCGCGTTGAGCTCGCGCATCAGCGCGTCGTATTCGGCATCGCTCGCCGTCGGCGCGTCCTGCACGTAATAGCGATGATCGTGCGCGTGGATCAGCTCGCGCAACGCCGCGGCGCGCGCGCGCGCGGACTTCGGCGGCGTGCCGGCCGCGGTACCCATCGTCAGGCCGAGAACAGCTTCAGCGCGCGCGGACTGCCGGGCTCGATATGCACATCGGCGAGCGCGGCGGCGGCCTTGGCCACGGCAGCGCGTGTCGTCGCCAGCGCAGCTTCGGGGAGCGCGCGCCGGTTGTCGTCGACCATTTCGCCCCCGACGGTGCGCGCGAGCCGGGCCGCAGCCAGCTTCATCTGCTCGAATGCGCGCACAGGGTCGTTGACGCAGGGAACGTCGAGCACGAACACGATGCCGGTCAGCGTCGCGACGCGCAGTCCTTCCAGCGAGAACGGCTCGCCGCTCATGTTCTGCAGCGTGTAGGCGACGTTGCCGGTCTCCTCCTGCACCCACTCGAAACGCCCGCTCGGCGCCAGGCGGAAACCGGCGGCTTCGGCCACACCGCGCAAGCGCGTACCCGCAATCGTCGAGCCATCGGTTTTCTGGATGGTGATGCCGATCTGCATGTCGAGTTCCGCGCACAGGCGGTCGAGCGCTTCCGCGCGCGCGGTTTCATCATCGACCGAAGGCGCTGCAAACGTCGCCGGCAGGCTCGGCGCCAGATCGCTCATCAACCGCAGAAACGCCTGGACCTGGTTGCGGCCGGCAGGGCCGCTGCGATCGGCGAGCAGCAGGCAGCCAACGACTTCGGCGAACTCGCCGGCGGACTCGCTGCTCAGTCGTTGCCACGCCGTGGACGCGTCGCGACGGCCGAACCAGCGCAACGGCTTGCCGAGGCGCGCGTGCAGGCCGGCCGCCAGCGCGTTGACACCGACGGGTGCTGCCGGCCGCAGCACGACGACGCATTCGATGTCGGGATCGGGCTGCATGTGCGTGGAATCGCGCTGCGCGCCACGATGCACGTCGTTGCGGTCGCGGTTGGGCGTGGGCAGCGTCGGCAGCGTCGCGACGCTGTCCATCGGCAGTTGCCATTCATTCGCAGCTTGCGCGTCGGGCGCGATCGGGGCCGCTTGCTGCGCAGCATCGGCGGGTGTGGATAGAGCCGCGGCGCCATCGGCCACCACAGCAATCGGCGGCATTTCAGGCGCGGCGGCCGCGTCGTCGGCGGTGGCCGCGAGATGCAGCGAGGGCTCGACGCGCGCGGCCGCGGCGGGCACCACGTCGGCGCGCGAGCCGGCCAACTGCGCGCGCGCGCGGCGCAATAC
Organism: Casimicrobiaceae bacterium; assembly: GCA_036509805.1. Classification (GTDB taxonomy): domain Bacteria; phylum Pseudomonadota; class Gammaproteobacteria; order Burkholderiales; family Casimicrobiaceae; genus VBCG01. The sequence continues at coordinate 830 of DATCFA010000224.1, read as the reverse complement.
CCAGTGGTTGTAGAGCAGCACGCCGGCAACCAGCAACACGCCGGCAACGATGAGCCCGAGCTGCAATGAGGAGATGCGCATGCCGATCAAGCGTTCCTGCGCTGCATGTCGATCGTTGCGACTATAGCATGCGTCACATCGATAAACGCAGCCTACGCGGCGGCGGCGGCATTGCCTTCCGCCAGCGACAGCGCTTCGGCGATGTCGACGGCGACGACGCGCGAGACACCCGGTTCGGGCATCGTGATACCCACGAGCTGGTTGGCCATTTCCATCGTGATCTTGTTGTGCGAAATGAACAGGAACTGCGTCTGCGCCGACATCTCCTTGACCATCCGGCAGAAGCGCTCGGTGTTGGGATCGTCCAGCGGCGCGTCGACCTCGTCGAGCAGGCAGAACGGCGCCGGATTGAGACGGAACAGCGCGAACACCAGCGATATGGCCGTCAGCGCCTTTTCGCCCCCCGACAACAGGTGGATCGACGCGTTGCGCTTGCCGGGCGGCTGCGCAAAGATCTGCACGCCCGAATCGAGGATTTCCTCACCGGTCAGCACGAGCCGCGCTTCGCCGCCGCCGAACAATGTCGGGAACAGCACGGCGAAGTTGGCGTTGACGGCGTCGAACGTCTGCTGCAACAGTTCGCGCGATTCGCGGTCGATCTGGCGTATCGCGGTCTCCAGCGTCGTCAGCGCCTCGGTGAGATCGGCCGCCTGGCGGTCCAGGTAATCCTTGCGTTCCTGCGCCTGCATGAGCTCGTCGAGTGCCGCCATGTTGACGGCGCCGAGCTCGCCGATGGCCGCGCTGATGCGCGCGATCTCCGCCGGCAGCGA
>DATCFA010000223.1:0-3651 GCA_036509805.1 Casimicrobiaceae bacterium | reverse complement strand
TGGACCGCGCCCGCGCGTGCAGGAGTTCGCCGGGGTCGGCCACGCGCCGATGCTGTTCGCCGACGACCAGCTCGATGTCGTTGCAGGGTTCCTGGGCGCCTAGCGATCGGTGGCGAGGTGTCGCTCGAGTATTGGCACAATTGTCGCTTACAGGTCTTGCAAACCACGCGTGCGCCAGCCGATGCCCTTACAATGAGTCGATGATGATCGCAGCTTGCCTTCCATGGCGCTTGCCTTAAGCCTGCCCGCTGTCGAGAGCCGGCCGGCGAACCCGCCGGAAACGCGCTTTGCGAAAGTCGCGCCGTGGCTGACGCTGGTGGCGCAACGCGGGCCGTCGGACGCAGCGCGCGTCATCGGTGACGCGCTCGCGGCCACCAACCGCGTGGCGATGAGCGATTCGAAGCGCCTCGAGCTGGCCGAAGCGTACTGGGCAACGGCGATGGACCTGTGGCCGCAGCTCGAGAAGCTTTTCGTTCGCGCCACGCATCCGCTGGGGGGCGATGCGCTCGAATCGGCGAAGGCCGCGCTCACGCTCGCGCACGAGCTCTCGGTTGCCTATAAGCACCTGCTGGCCAGTGAATCGCAGAAGCGGCTGGCACTCGGTGGTGCACGGCTTTCGACGGCGCTGATCCTGCGCTGCCTGCAATGCTTCGCACGCATCCTGTCCACCAGCTACCTGTCGTATTCGCCGGTTCCACTGCGCACGTGGCACGACGCGCACGCCGTCTATGCGTTCGCGCGCGAGCGCAACCTGCACCTGCACTCGATCGCAGGTGGCGACGCCGATGCGACGCCCGAGAATGTCTACGTGCAGGCGCTGCTGCTGGCGCTCGCCAATCCCTACGGCTTCCATCCCGGCCAGCTCAACCATGTGCTGCGCTACCTGCACGAGCACGCGCACATCGCCAAGCTGACCGACGTGGCACCCGTCCACCGGATGGCCAAGGCGGTGGCGATCGTGCCGATCGGCCACGATTTTCCGCCGTTCTCGGCGAACAAGGGCGGCTCGATCGAAGGCTCGCGGCTGTTCCTGCTGACGTTCGACCTGGCGTTCGAATTGCAGGAGCAGCTACGCACGCTGGAAACCGGCGGCACGTTTCCCGAAGGCGTCGGCCGCGACGCGGCGGCACGACTCAACTACGTCAACCTGCTGCGCCGGCTGTTGCGCCAATGGGCGATCCCGCCGGCGCGGCAGTTCAACCGGCTGCCGTCGCGCGCGCGCGTGGTGATGTGCGCCGGCCTGCAATGCGTGTGGCAGTACAGCCGTGGACAGCATGGCAGCCTCGCCGCCCCGCCGAGCGGACTGCCCACGATGACCAATTGCCAGGTGATCAACCACACACCGGCCGGCTACGCGTTGCGCCAGGTCGGCGAGTCGCCGTGCGTGCTGCGGATCGGCGAGCTGATCGCGCTGCGCGTCGAAGGGCGCAACACGCTGCAAGTGGCGATGGTGCGATGGTTCCGCAATACGCTGAAGGCGAGCGCGTTGGAATTCGGCTGCGAGCTCCTGTCCGACGCACCGGAAGCGGCAGCGGCGGCCGCCGAAAACGCCGAGGAAGCGGCGCTGGTGCCGGTCGTCGTCATTCCCGAAGACGCCGAGGACGCCACCGAGCCCGCGCCGCCGCAGCTAATCGTCCCCGCCAACACGTTCGCGCTCGAGCAGGCCGTCACGCTGCGCCGCGGTAAGGAAACCGGCTACGCGGTGCTGACCAAGCTCGTCGAGCAGGGGCCCGGCTTCGAGCTCTTCGAATTCGTCGCGGTTGGCTAAACCATCGCGGCATCGCGGATGTCGGGCGTGCGCGCGGCGCTGATGCTCGTGGCGCTGTTCGCCACGCTCGCGTCGATCGGCTGGATGCTGCTGTGGGAAAGTGTCATCGCGCCGCTGCGGCCCGGCGGATCGCTGCTCGCGCTCAAGTGCGTGCCGCTCGCGCTGTGCGTGCCCGGGCTGATGCGCGATGCGCGCCGCGCGCGCCAATGGCTGGTGCTGCTGCTGCCGTGGTATTTCGCCGAGGCACTGGTGCGCGCGCTGACGGAGCACGGACGCGCGTCGATGGCGGCGATCGTCGGCGCAACGATCGTCACCGTGGCGTTCGCCGCGCTGCTCGCGACGTTCAGCGTCGAGCGTCGCGCTGCGTCGCGCGCGGTCTCAGGCTGACGCGGGACCGGTCTCCGGCGGCTTGCCGTGCGCGTGGCCGCCCAGGCCGCGTGGCATCGGGAACACGACCTTTTCGACGACGCCTCCCAGCTCGACCACGTCGCCGCAACCGAGCGCTGAAAGACGCGCGATCACTTCGCGCACCAGCACTTCCGGCGCCGACGCGCCGGCGGTGACCCCCACGCGGCGCTTGCCCGCCACCCAGTCGTCGCAGAGCTCGCTCGCGCGGTCGATCATGTACGCGGGAATGCCACGCAGCGCCGCAACTTCGCGCAAGCGGTTGGAGTTGGAGCTGGTCGGACTGCCGACGACGATCACGACGTCGACGCTCGCCGCCATCGCCTTCACCGCGTCCTGGCGGTTCTGCGTCGCGTAGCAGATGTCGTCGCGCTTCGGGCCCACGATGTCCGGAAAGCGCGCCTTCAGCGCGGCGACCACCGCCGCCGCGTCGTCGATCGACAGCGTGGTTTGCGTCACGTAGGCGAGCCGCGCGGGCTCGCGTACCGCCAGTTTTGCCACGTCCGCGGGCTTCTCGACCAGGTACACGTCGCCGTCGCACTGGCCCATCGTGCCTTCGACTTCCGGGTGGCCGGCGTGGCCGATCATCACGATCTCGCGGCCCTGCTCGTGCATCTTGGAGATCTCGGCGTGCACCTTGGTCACCAGCGGGCATGTCGCGTCGAACACCGTCATGCCGCGCGCCGCCGCTTCCTCGCGCACCGCGCGCGGCACGCCGTGCGCGGAAAACACCAGCGTCGCGCCCGAGGGCACGTCGTCGAGGTTTTCGATGAATATGGCTCCCTTCCTGCGCAAGTCGTCGACGACGAACGTGTTGTGCACGACCTCGTGGCGCACGTAGATCGGCGCGCCGTACTCGACCAGCGCCTGCTCGACGATTGCGATGGCGCGATCGACGCCGGCGCAGAAGCCGCGCGGATTGGCCAGCACGACATCCATCAGGCGCCGCCTTTCGCGTGGCGCATGGCGAAGCTGTCGACGATCAGCGCGAACGCGCCGCAGGTGATCGCGCTGTCGGCCACGTTGAACGCCGGCCACGCCCAGCCGCCGTAATGAAACAACAGGAAGTCGACCACCTGGCCGATGGCGAGTCGGTCGTACAGGTTGCCGAGCGCACCGCCCAGGATCAGCGCGAGCCCAAGACAAAACCAGCGCGAGCCGCCACGACGCAGCAAATAGACGAGCAGCACGCCCGCGCCCGCGGCGATCGCCACGAAAAACCAGCGCTGCCATCCTTGTGCGCCGGCGAGAAAGCTGAACGCGGCGCCCGAGTTGTAGGCGAGCACCAGGCTGAAAAACGACGTGTACGAACGCACTTCGCCGGCCGCCAGCGTCGCGACGACGACGTGCTTGACGGCCTGGTCGACGACGATGACGGCGAGCGCAACCACGAGCCACCGCCACCACGCGGGCGAGCGCACCACGCGCATGGCGGCCGTCGCGTTCATGCGAACCTGCGCGGCTCGCCCGCGCCGTAC
>DATCFA010000222.1:0-2805 GCA_036509805.1 Casimicrobiaceae bacterium | reverse complement strand
TCGAATCATGAACGCACCGCTGCCCCGCGAAGTCCAACAGGCCGTCGAGTTCAAGCTCAACGGCGCCGACGTTGTCGCGCAACCGGGCGAGACGATCATCGAGGTGGCTGACCGCCTCGGCGTGTCGATCCCGCGGCTCTGCTACATGCCCGGCATGCGGCCCGACGGCAACTGCCGCGCGTGCATGGTCGAGATCAAGGGCGAGCGCGTGCTCGCGCCGTCGTGCTGCCGGCAGCCTGCAAAAGACATGGAAGTGACGAGCGACTCGGCGCGCGCCGTGCTGTCGCAGAAGCTCGTCGTGCAAATGCTCGCGTCCGACGTGTCCGAGAAGGTTTACAAGACCGATTCGGAGCTCGATTTCTGGAAGAATGCGCTTCACATCGGCAAGCCGCGCTTTGCGCGCCGCAAGCAGCCGATGGCCGACCTTTCGCATCCGGCAATGGCCGTCAATCTCGACGCGTGCATCCAGTGCACGCGCTGCGTGCGCGCATGCCGCGAGGTGCAGGTCAACGACGTCATCGGCTACGCGTTCCGCGGCGCGCATTCGGCGATCGTGTTCGACGAGGGCGACCCGATGGGCGAGTCGACGTGCGTCGCCTGCGGCGAATGCGTGCAGGCGTGTCCCACGGGCGCGTTAGCACCCGCCAACAACGCGTACCTGGTGCCGGTGCAGAAGCGCGTATCGTCGGTATGTCCGTATTGCGGCGTCGGCTGCCAACTGACCTACCACGTCAGCGACAACAAGATCATCCGCGTCGAAGGCCGCGACGGCATCGCCAACCATGACCGCCTGTGCGTCAAGGGACGCTTCGGCTTCGACTACGTCGCGCATTCGCAGCGCCTGACCAAGCCGTTGATCCGCCGCGAAGGCGTGCCGAAGAATGCCGACTTCACCGTCGATCCCGCCGACTATGCGAGCGTGTTCCGCGAAGCGACGTGGGAAGAGGCGCTCGCGCACGCGGGCGGCGCGCTGCGCAGGATCCGCGACACGCGCGGACCGCGCGCGCTGGCAGGCTTCGGCTCGGCGAAGGGCTCGAACGAGGAGGCGTACCTGTTCCAGAAGCTCGTGCGCACCGGCTTCGGCTCGAACAACGTCGATCACTGCACGCGCCTTTGCCATGCGTCCTCCGTCGCCGCATTGCTCGAAGGCGTCGGTTCCGGCGCGGTGTCGAACCCGGTGATGGACGTGATGCAGGCCGAAGTCGTGCTGCTGATCGGCGCCAACCCGGTGGTCAACCATCCGGTGGCGGCCACGTGGCTCAAGAACGCCGTCAAGAACGGCACGCGGCTGATACTCGCCGACCCGCGCCGATCGGAGCTCGCGCGCCTCGCGACCCGCTACCTGCAGAACAAGCCCGACACCGACGTCGCGATGCTCAACGCGATCATGCACACGATCGTCGAGGAGGGCATGACCGACCCCGCGTTCATCGCCGACCGCACCAGCGGCTACGACGAATTGAAGCGCAACGTCGCCGAGTTCAGCCCCGAGCGGATGGCGCCCATCTGCGGCATCGATGCACCGACGCTGCGCGAAGTCGCGCGGATGTTCGCGAAATCGAAGAAATCGATGATCCTGTGGGGAATGGGCATTTCGCAGCACGTACACGGCACCGACAACGCGCGCTGCCTGATCGCGCTGTCGATGATGACCGGCCAGATCGGGCGCCCCGGTACCGGTCTGCATCCGCTGCGCGGGCAGAACAACGTACAGGGCGCGAGCGATGTGGGACTGGTGCCGATGGTCTATCCCGATTACCAGGCGGTGGACGACGACACGGTGCGCAACAAGTTCGAGGCTTTGTGGGGTGCGAAGCTCGACCCGCAGCCCGGGCTCACCGTCGTCGAGATCATGAATGCCGTGCATGCGGGCGAAATCCGCGGGATGTACGTGATGGGCGAGAACCCCGCGATGTCGGACCCCGACGTCCGGCACGCGCGCCAGGCGCTGGCCGAGCTCGAGATGCTCGTCGTGCAGGACATCTTCCTCACCGAAACCTGCTATCTCGCCGACGTTATCCTGCCAGCCTCGGCGTTCCCGGAAAAGACGGGCACGTTTACCAACACCGATCGCGCCGTGCAGCTCGGCCGGCAGGCGCTCGAGCCGCCGGGCGAAGCGCACCAGGACCTGACGATCATCATTGCGATGGCGAAGGAACTGGGGCTCGACTGGAAATACACGCATCCGCGCGACGTGTTCAACGAAATGCGCCAGGCGATGCCGTCGATTGCCGGCATCACGTGGGAGCGTCTCGAAGCCGAGCACGCGGTCACCTACCCGTGCGAGCACGAAGGTGATCCGGGCGAGCGCGTCGTGTTCACCGAGAGCTTTCCTACGCCCACCGGGCGGGCGCGCATCGTCGCGGCCCAACTTATCACCGCCAACGAAACCCCGGACAGCGAGTATCCGTTCGTGCTGATCACCGGCCGCCAGCTCGAGCACTGGCATACGGGCAGCATGACGCGGCGCACGGTGGTGCTCGACGCGATCGAGCCCGCGCCGGTAGTGTCGGTGAATCCGGACGACCTGGCCGCACTCGGCGTGGCGCCCGGTGGCACCATTACCGTGGCTTCGCGCCGTGGCAAGGTGACGCTGTATGCGCGCGCCGACACCGGCACGCCACGCGGCGCGATCTTCATTCCGTTCTGCTATTACGAGGCGGCGGCCAACCTGCTGACCAATCCGGCGCTCGACCCGTTCGGCAAGATCCCCGAGTTCAAGTATTGCGCGGTGAAGGTGACCGGCGGGGGCGAGGCCAGCGAGGCGCTTGGCTACAACGACAGCGAGGAACTGGCCGCCGAAGA
>DATCFA010000221.1:0-2705 GCA_036509805.1 Casimicrobiaceae bacterium | reverse complement strand
GATCGGTGCGGTACAGCGTCGCTTCGCACGACGGGCACTTGACCCACAGTCCCTCGGGCATCGCCTGCTTGCGCGCGCCCGGTGAGCTCGTGATCCGCGGCGGCAAAAGTTTCTGTAGCCAGCTCACCGAAAGCGTCCTTTGCGGCAGGCGGCGCGCATCGTCAGGCGGCGCTCTTGTGCACGGCGTCGAGCGCGCTGCGGATCGTCGCAAGCCACGTCGCCGCGCGCACGACGGCGGAGTCCGCGGCGCCGCTTTCGATTTCCTGGATCAGCCGCGTGCCGATGACCACCGCATCCGCGTGCGCGGCCACCGCCTGCGCGCTCGCCGCATCGCGGATGCCGAATCCGACGCCGATCGGTATCGCCAGGTGGCGGCGAATGGCCGTCAAGTGCCGGCCGACGTCGGCGGCGTCCAGGTTCGCCGCGCCGGTGACGCCCTTCAGCGACACGTAGTATGCGTAGCCGCGCGCGATCCTGGCGATGGCGGCGATCCGCGCATCGGGCGTCGTCGGCGCAATCAGGAACACCGGCGCGATGCCGGCTTCATCGAGCAACGCGTCGAGCGCCTGCATTTCCTCCGGCGGGCAGTCGACGAGGATGACGCCGTCCACGCCGCTCGCCGCCGCGCGGTCGACGAACATGCGCGCGCCCATCGCCTCGACCGGATTCAGGTAGCCCATCAGCACGACGGGCGTGGCCGTGTCGGTGGCACGAAACGCGCGCGCGACATCGAGCACGTCCGCAAGTCCGACGTGCTGCGCGAGCGCGCGCTCCGACGCGCGCTGGATTACCGGTCCGTCGGCCATCGGATCGGAAAATGGCACGCCGAGCTCGATGATGTCGGCACCGGCATTCACCAACGCGTGCATCAGCGGCAGCGTATGCGCGAGCGTCGGGTCGCCGGTGGTGACATACGGGATCAGCGCGGTGCGCCCGGCGCGGCGCAATGCGGCCAGCGTGCGATCGATGCGGTTCGCAGCCGGCATCACGCGGAGCGCGGTCTCGCGAAATCCAGTCCGCTCTGCTCGGCGACGGTATTCATGTCCTTGTCGCCGCGTCCCGAAAGGCAGACCAGCAGGATCGTGTCCGCCGGCAGCGTCGGTGCGATCCGCGTCGCGTGCGCAAGCGCGTGCGCCGACTCGAGCGCCGGGATGATGCCCTCGATGCGGCAGCAATCGTGGAAAGCAGCCAGCGCTTCGGCATCGGTGACGCTGACGTACTGCGCACGCCCGCTGTCCTTGAGCCACGCATGCTCGGGCCCCACCCCGGGGTAGTCGAGCCCCGCGGAGATCGAGTGCGTCGCCATGATCTGGCCGTCGGCGTCCTGCAGCAGGTACGTGCGGTTGCCATGCAGCACACCCGGGCGTCCCGCGGTCAGCGACGCTGAATGGCGGCCGCTGGCGATGCCTTCGCCGGCCGCTTCGACGCCGACGAGTTGCACACCCGGGTTGCCGATGTACGGATGGAAGATGCCCATCGCATTGCTGCCGCCGCCGACGCACGCGATCACGATGTCCGGGTCGCGCCCCGCGGCGGCCGGCATCTGCACCAGGCATTCGCGGCCGATCACGCTCTGGAAGTCGCGCACCATCATCGGGTATGGGTGCGGACCGGCAACGGTGCCGATGATGTAGAACGTCGAGTCGACATGCGCGACCCAGTCGCGCATCGCTTCGTTGAGCGCGTCCTTCAGCGTCTTCGAGCCGGACTCGACCGGCACGACCGTCGCACCCAGCAGCTTCATCCGGAACACGTTCTGCGACTGCCGCTCGATGTCCTCCGAGCCCATGTAGACGACGCACTCCATGCCGAAGCGCGCGGCAACGGTGGCCGTGGCGACGCCGTGCTGGCCCGCACCCGTCTCCGCGATCACGCGCTTCTTGCCAAGACGCCTGGCGAGCAGCGCCTGGCCCATGCAGTTGTTGATCTTGTGCGCGCCGGTGTGGTTCAAATCCTCGCGCTTCAGCCAGATCTGCGCGCCGCCGAGCTGCGACGACCAGCGCTTCGCGTGGTAGACCGGCGACGGGCGGCCGACGTAGTGCTCGAGCTCGTCGGCGAATTCGGCGACGAACTCGGGGTCTTCGCGGTAGCGCGCGTAGCTCTGCTGCAGCTCCGCGAGTGCTGCCATCAGCGTCTCGGCGACGAACACGCCGCCGTACGCGCCGAAGTGGCCGCGCGCGTCGGGAAGGTCGTAGCGAAGCTCGGTCTTCAATTCAGCCATCTGCATGGCGCACCGCCTTGACGAATGCATCCATCCGCGCGGGATCCTTGACGCCGCGGCGCGCGTTGCCGCCCGCATCCCGGGCTTCGACACCCGACGACACGTCGACGGCGTACGGCGCCACCTGGTCGATCGCCTGTGCGACGTTCGCTGCATCGAGCCCGCCCGACAGCACCAGCGGCCGCGCGGTGTTGCGCGGGAGCCGCGACCAGTCGAAGCGCCGCCCGGTACCGCCCGGCAGGTCGCCCGGAACGTGGGCGTCGAAGATCCATGCCGCGGCGTCGTCGTATTGCACCGCGCATTTTAACAAATCGACGCCGTCCCTGACGGCGATGGCCTTCAGGTAGCGTTTGCCGAACGCACGGCAGAACTGCGGCGTCTCGCTGCCATGGAATTGCAAGAGGTCGAGCGGCACCGCGGTGAGCGCCGCCTGCACGTCGGCCGCGGACGGATCGACGAACAATCCGACGACGCTGACCATCGG
>DATCFA010000220.1:0-7740 GCA_036509805.1 Casimicrobiaceae bacterium | reverse complement strand
CGTGCCGAGCAGCGCACTGGCGGCGACCAGCAGCATGACCACCGCCGTCTGGATACCCCCCTCGAGGACCGCCTTGCGCAGGTCGGCCAGGTTCAACTCGCGATAAATCACGAGGCCGACGAAAAGCGCGGCCACGACCGCCAGTGCAGCACCCTCGGTGGCGGTCACCACGCCGCCGAAAATGCCGCCTAAGATGATGATCGGCAGCAGGAACGCCCACAGCGCCTCGCGTGCCGTCTGGCGCACGCGCGCCCAAGAAAACGCCGCCTCGCGCGGCAGGTTGTAGCGGCGCGCGAGCCCATAGGCGACCCCCATCAAGCCCGCGCCGCCGAGAATGCCCGGCACGATGCCCGCGACGAACAATTGCACGACGGACGTCTCCGCCATCACCGCGTACAGGATCATCGGGATCGACGGCGGGATGATCACCGCGAGTGTCGCTGCCGACGACATCGTCGCCGCCGCGAACGCCGGCGGATAACCCTTGCTCTTCATGCCGGGGATGAGGATCGAGCCCAGCGCCGCGACATCGGCCACGGCCGAGCCCGAAATCTCGGCGAAGAACAGCGACGCGCCGATCGACACGTGCGCGAGCCCGCCGCGGATCCAGCCGAACAGCGACGACGCGAATGCGATCAGCCGGCGCGAGATTCCCGACGCATTCATGATCGCGCCGGCGAGGATGAACAGCGGGATGGCCAGCAGCGGAAAGCTCGTCGCGCCGTTGTAGATGACGATCACGAGGTTCGGCAGAACGTCGAGGCCGTGCGTCGCGACCATCGCGATCAACGCGACGATGCCGAGCGCGACGGCGATGGGCACGTTGATGACGATCAGCGCCAGCACCGCGGCGAAGAGTCCGAGCATGATGGCCATGGCGCGGTCCCGTCAGTGAAGGCCGTCGGCCAATGCGATGCCACCGGACGTGGCTTCCGGTGGCTTGCGGCCTTCGATCAGGTCGATGAGATGCGTGGCCTCGGCGACGATGATGAGCAGCGACGAGATCGGGATCACCGATTGCACGACGTTCATCGACACCGGCACGCTGACGAGCATGTCGCCCGCGAGCACCGGCATGATCCACACGCCGGTGATGCCGAGCACGATGAAGAACAGGATGACGAGCACTTCGGCGACGATATTGAGCGCGCGCCGCAACGGCCACGGCGCCTGGTTGACGAGCTCGGGGCAGCCGATGTGCGCGCGCCTGACCGACGCCAAAGCCGAGCCGTAGAACGTCAGCCACGCGAGCAGCACCGACGCGAACTCGTCGTACCAGATCAGCGAATGCCCGGTCATGCGGAACAGCACGCCGATGGTCACCTCGAGGAAAAGGATGACCATCAGCGCACCGACGACCCACTCCAGCGCCAGTCCATACACCGCGCGAAAGCGCTGCATCGCGCTGCCGTGGTCCGCGGCGGCCACCGATTTATTTTCCAAGCGCAACCGCGCGGTCAATCAGTTCCTTGGCGCCCGGGACCTCATTGCCGAACTCATCGTAGATCGATTTGCTCGCCGTGATGAAGGCGGGCTTGTCGACGTCGTTGACTTGCATCCCGTCCTTCTTCAGCTTTTCGAGCAGGTCGCTCTCGTCCTTGATCGCCGTTGCGTAGACGAACGCCTGCGTTTCGCGCGCCGTGTCCTCGAGTGTCTTGCGCACGTCGGCGGGCAGCGCTTCCCACTTGTGCGTGCCCACCGTCAGGTATGCCGGCGTATACACGTGGCCTGACAGCGACAGGTATTTCTGCACTTCCTGCAGCTTGGCGGAATAGATCTGCGTCAGCGGATTTTCCTCGCCGTCCATCACGCCGGTCTGCAGCGCCGTGAAGAGCTCCGAGAATTTCATCGGGCTGGGATTGGCGCCATACGCCTCGAACATCTTCACGCGCCACTTGCCCTCGGGGACCCGCAGCTTGATGCCCTTCAAGTCGGCGGGCAGCTTGATCGGCCGCTTGTTGTTGGTGATGTCTCGATAGCCGTTCTCCCACACGGCCAGCACCTTGAGCGCCTTCTTTTCCGCAGCAGGCTCGAGCTTGGGCCAGAAGATCGCCTTTTCGATGCGGCCCATGTGCTCGCGATCCTTGACGATATACGGCATCTCGAACATGCCGAAGAGATCCACTTCGGAGCTCATCACCGTCGACGGCAGCGCCATGTCGAGCGTGCCGAGCTTCAGCTTCTGGATCATTTCCTTGTCACCGCCCAACTGGCTCGAGCCGTACGTGATGACCTTGACCTTGCCGTCGAGCTTGGCGTTGACGCGCTTCGCGTACTCGTCGGCGCTTTTCTGGAACAGCGAACCCGGCTCGCCGACGTGACCGAGCTTGATCGTCACCTCCTGCGCGGAAGCGAGTGGCGCATACGCCGCCGCCGCCAGCCCGGCGGCGACGCCCTGCAGCACGGCGCGCCGGCTGACACGCAACGTGGGATCGATGATGGTCATGGTGTTCTCCTCCGGATGATTGCCCGTTATGGATTCATCGTGGTTGCTGCGCGCTCGGGCATGCGCGCAGCCGAAACTCGAGCGTTGCCGCGCTCAGATCAAGCCGCGCGCATCAGCGCCGCCGGCGGCGTGGCGGCGAGGAAATCGAGCGCCGCCTGCGCGCCACCTTTGCGATGGGGAACTGCGGCCGCCGCAAGTCCCATTTCGACGCCGGACAGCGTGCCGCACAACATCAGGTCGTTGAGCCAGCCGAGATGGCCGATGCGGAAGACTTTGCCGGAAAGCTTGCCGAGCCCCTGGCCCAGCGACATGTCGAAGCGCTCGAGCACGACCTTGCGAAACGCGTCGGCGTCGTGTCCGTCCGGCATCACGATCGCCGTCAGCGCGGCGCTGTACTCGGCGGGGTCCGCGCACAGGATGTCGAGCCCCCACCCTCGCGCCGCGCGGCGCGTCGCCTCGGCGAGGCGCAAGTGGCGCGCGAACACCGCGTCGAGGCCTTCCTCGAACAGCATGTCGATCGCCTCCTGCAAACCGTACAGCAGGTTGGTCGACGGTGTGTAGGGAAAATAGCCGGTGGCGTTGCTCGCCAGCATGTCCGCCCAGTCCCAGTACGCGCGGCGCATCCTCGCGTTCTTCGACGCAGCTCGCGCCTTGGCGCTGATCGCGTTGAACGACAGGCCCGGTGGCAGCATCAGCCCCTTTTGCGATCCCGCCACGGTGACATCGACGCCCCATTCGTCGTGGCGATAGTCGATCGAGCCCAGCGACGAGATCGTGTCCACCATCAGCAGCGCCGGATGGCCGCTACGGTCGATCGCCTCGCGCACCGGCGCAATGCGTGTCGTTACGCCGGTCGACGTTTCGTTGTGCACGACGCACACCGCCTTGATCGCATGCGCGCTGTCCACGCGCAAGTGCGCCTCGATCTCCGATGCCTTTGCGCCATGACGCCAGTCGCCGGCGATGAATTCCACGGCAAGCCCCAGGCGCTCTGCGAGGCGCTTCCACAGCATCGCGAACTGCCCGGTTTCCGCCATCAGCACGTGGTCGCCGGGCGAAAGCGTGTTCACCAGCGCGGCTTCCCATGCGCCGGTGCCCGATGCGCTGTAGATGACGACATCGGCGTCGGTCTTGAAGACGCGCTTGAGACCGCTTATGACCGACTTTCCGAGTTCGGCGAATTCCGGTCCGCGATGATCGATCGTCGACCGGTCGATGGCACGCAGCACGCGGTCGGGAACATTGGTCGGCCCGGGAATCTGCAGGAAATGACGACCGGAAGGTCGGCGATCGAGCATCGACATGCAGCGCCTCGAATGGACAATCGCGGCGAGCTGCCCGCGAGTCAGTTGGTATACAAGTCGCCAATCGTACCGACGTTGCCCCCGGTTGCGCAAGCCCGCAATGTGATCACCGTGCGTATAATCGATCGAAATCAATGTCCAATACCCATGGGCGCAGGCGTCATGTGATGCGCGCCACGGTATACCGATGACCTTGTCTTACGACGCCACTTCCGAAAGCGCCAACCCGGCGAGCGCTGCGCCGCGGCGAGGTGAACGGGCGGCCGCCGCCGCCTTTCCGTTGCCGCCCGTCGCCGACGGCAGCACGCTGCCCGCGAGCGTTGCACATCACCTTCGGGCACTCATCACCGAAGGGGAACTCGCGCCCGGCACGCGGCTCAACGAACGCGCGCTGGGCGAGCGGCTCGGCGTCTCGCGCACGCCATTGCGTGAAGCATTGCGGCTGCTGGCGGCCGACGGGCTGGTCGACCTGCAGCCCAACCGTGGCGCGCAGGTGGTGACGCTGTTGGAGAACGACGTGCGCGAGAGCTTCGAGGTGATGAGCGGACTCGAAGCGCAATCGGGCGAGCTCGCCTGTCGCCGCATCACCGCCGACGACGTCGCCGAAGTCAAGGCGCTGACGTTCGAGATGCTCGCCTGTCACGCGCGCCGCGACTTGCCTGCCTATTACCGGATCAATCACGCCATCCACCAGCGGATCAACCAGGCGGCCGGCAACCGGCTGCTGAGCGACGTCTACGATCGGCTCAACCGGCGCATCCAGAACCTGCGTTTCCGCTCCAACTTCGACACCGACAAATGGGCGCGCGCGGCGCGCGACCATACGCGGATGGTCGAAGCGCTGGAGGCACGTGATGGCGCCGGCCTCGCTGCCATCCTGCGCGCGCACCTGCTGCAAAAGGGCGACACCGTGCTCGAGGCGTTGCGCCAGGCGGGCGGCTGACGCGCCCACCTCCCGCGGCAGTATTGGCATGAACGTTCCCGACGTCGCCCCGTCTGCCGCGGCCCGCGGCAGCACGCCGGACGCCCCGCTCGTCTTTCATGCAGGCGCTGCGCATGGCGACCTCGCCAGGCGACTGCGCGCATCGGTGGCCGGCGAAGTCCTGTTCGACGCGGCGTCGCGCGGGCGCTACGCGACCGACGCGTCGATCTACCAGGTCGATCCGATCGGCGTGCTCGTCGCGCGCAGCGCCGACGACGTGCGTGCAGCGCTCGCGATCTGTCGCGAGTTGCGCGTGCCTGTGCTCGCGCGCGGCGCCGGCAGCTCGCAGTGCGGGCAGAGCGTGGGTGCAGCGCTCGTCGTCGACGCCAGCAAATCGCTGACGCACGTGCTGGCGTTCGACGCTGAGGCGATGACGGTCACTGTCGAGCCCGGCATTGTGCTCGACCAACTCAACGCGTGGCTGCGCCCCAAGGGTGTGTGGTTCCCGGTGGACGTGAGCACGTCGGCGCAGTGCACGCTGGGCGGCATGGCGGGCAACAACTCGTGCGGTTCGCGCTCGATCGCGTACGGCAACATGGTGCATAACGTCATCGGGATCGACGCCACGCTGAGCGACGGCAGTGAAGCGCAATTCACGCGCGAGCGCGACATGGCAGGCGCGCCGCCGCGGGTGCGCGCGTTGATCGACACGCTGCGTGCGATCGGCGCCCGCGAGCACGACGAAATCGCACGTCAGGTACCGAGCGTGTTGCGACGCGTCGGCGGCTACAACATCGACGTGTTCAATCCGCAGAGCGAGCGGCCCTACACGACGGACGCCAGCGTCAATTATGCGCATCTGCTGGTCGGCAGCGAAGGCACGCTCGCCTTCACGCGCGCGCTGACGCTGCAGGTCGCGCCGCTGCCGGCGCACCGCACGCTCGGCGTCGTCAACTTCCCGACGCTGCGCCGCGCGATGGAAGCAGCACAGCACCTGGTGCGTCTCGGTCCGTCGGCCGTCGAGCTCGTCGACCGCACGATGATCGACCTCGCGCGCGGCAATCCCGCGTTCCGCCCTGTGATCGACGCGGCGCTGACCGGCGATCCCGACGCGATCCTGCTGGTCGAGTTCACGCGCGACCAGCACGCCGACGGCGTCCGCGATCTCGATCGGCTGGTGCAACTGATGGGTGACCTGGGCCTCTCCGGAAGCGTTGTCGCGCTGACCGACGCCGTTGCGCAGAAGGCGCTGTGGGAGGTGCGCAAGGCGGGCCTCAACATCATGATGAGCATGAAGGGCGACGGCAAGCCGGTGTCGTTCATCGAGGACTGCGCGGTGCCGCTTGCGCACTTGCCCGATTACGTCGATCGACTGAGCGAAGTTTTCGCGCGGCACGGCACGCGCGGCACGTGGTACGCGCACGCGTCGGTGGGCACGTTGCACGTGCGCCCGATCCTCGACATGCGCCGCGACGGTGCGTCGAAGATGCGCGCGATCGCCGAGGAAGCGAGCGCGATCGTGCGCGAATACAAGGGTGCGTACTCGGGCGAGCACGGCGACGGGCTGGTGCGCAGCGAATGGGTGGCGTGGCAGTTCGGTCCGCGCCTGACGCGTGCATTCGAGGCGATCAAGGACGCATTCGACCCCGACGGCCTGATGAATCCGGGCAAGATCGTGCGTGCGTCACGAATGGACGACGCGTCGCTGTTCCGCTTTGCGCCCGGCTACCGGGTGATGCCGGTGACGACGGCGCTCGACTGGTCGGCGTGGAATGTGAACGCGGATCCGGTCGCCGACACGCTGAGCGCCCCCGGTACTGGCGGCGATCCGGCACAGGGTTTCGCCAAGGCCGTCGAGATGTGCAACAACAACGGGCACTGCCGCAAGTTCGACGCCGGCACGATGTGCCCGAGCTATCGCGTCACGCGTGACGAAGCGCACCTGACGCGCGGGCGCGCCAACACGCTGCGCCTCGCGCTGTCCGGCCAGCTCGGTGCCGACCTCGCATCCGAGCCGGTGCGTGCAGCACTCGACCTGTGCGTGAGCTGCAAGGGATGCCGTCGCGAATGCCCGACGGGTGTCGACATGGCGCGGATGAAGATCGAGTTCCTGCACCATTGGCAGCGCAAGCACGGGATGGCATTGAAGGACCGGCTGATCGCCTACCTGCCGCGCTGGGCGCCGTGGGCGGCGCGGATGCCATGGCTTCCCAACCTGCGCGACGTGTTGCCGGGCGCTGCGTGGCTCAGCGAGCGCCTGCTCGGGTTTTCCGCGCGGCGCACGTTGCCGAAATGGCGACGCGCGACGTTCCTGCGCTCGGCCTCGCGCGACGTCCGGGCTGCGGATTCGCCACCTGCGAGCGCTGCTGCGCAGGTCATCCTGTTCGTCGACACGTTCACCAATTATTTCGAGCCGGAGAACGCGCACGCGGCATTGGCGGTGCTGCGCGCGGCCGGCTATCGGGTCGAGATTGCGCGCGCCGCTACGGCCGACGGCGAAGCATCGCGACCGCTGTGCTGCGGCCGCACGTTCCTCAGCACAGGGCTCGTCGACGATGCCCGGCGCGAAGCGCAGCGGATGGTCGCCGCACTCTTGCCGCACGTCGAACGCGGCGCCGTGATCGTCGGCCTCGAGCCGTCGTGCCTGTTTTCGCTGCGCGACGAATTCCTGGTGATGGGCCTGGGCGACGCCGCCCGGCGCATCGCAGAACGCGCGTTCATGATCGAGGAGTTCCTCGCCGCCGAGCATCGCGCCGGTCGCCTGCGCCTCCCACTGCAGCCGCTGCCGCAAACGCGCGCGCTGGTGCATGGGCATTGCCATCAGAAAGCCTTCGACGCGATGAGCGCGGTGCGCGAAGTACTGGCGCTCGTTCCAGGGCTCGGCGTCGAGGTTGTCGAGTCGAGTTGCTGCGGCATGGCAGGTAGCTTCGGCTACGAGGCACAGCACTACGACATCTCGATGCGCATGGCGGAGCTGTCGCTGCTGCCCGCCGTGCGCGCGGCGGACACGAACACGCTGATCGTCGCCGACGGCACGAGCTGCCGCCACCAGCTCGCCGACGGCACCC
>DATCFA010000219.1:0-4536 GCA_036509805.1 Casimicrobiaceae bacterium | reverse complement strand
GCCTATACGCGCGTCACCGAATTCAAGCAACTGACGGGACAGGTGCATCCGGGAACATCGATCGTCCGCGAGTTCCCCTGCGCCACGGGCGAGCCGTTCTATCCGATTCCGCGTCCGGCCAACCAGGCGCTGTTCCAGCGTTACCGCACGCTGGCCGATGACGAGCGCGATGTAACGTTTGTTGGCCGACTCGCACAGTACCGCTACTACAACATGGACCAGGCGGTGGCTGCGGCGATGACCGCTGCGGCGCGCGTGATGGAGATCGTCGGCGCACCGGGCGCGCGCGTCACTTCCCGATCATCGCCAGTACGTCGGCCTTGAGGAAGCGCTCCACCAGCAGCATGAACCCGATCGACGGAATCAGCAGCAACAGCGCAGTGATCGACGCGATCTGGTAGTTGCCGCCGTTGCTCGCGTTGAACAGCAGCAACGGCAGCGTGATCACGTCCGGCACACCGACGAAGTACGTGCCGGTGAATTCGTCGAGCGACTCGAGGAACACGAAGATCGCGCTGGCGATCAGCCCCGGCATCGCCAGCGGCAAAGTGACGGTGCAAAAGCAGCGCCACGCGCCGGCGCCCATGTTGCGCGCGGCTTCCTCCAGCGATACGTCGATGGCGGCGAACGCCGCCGACGCGATCCACACGGCGAGCACGAGGCCGTGCGATGCGTGCACCAGCACGACGCCGAGGATGGTGCCGTTCAGGTTGACGCTGTAGAACATCCGCGCGATGTTCACGTACACCGGCAGGTTGGGAATGGCCTGCGGCAACAGGAACAGCAGCATGATAAGCGTGCGCGCCGGCAGCTTGAGCCGCGCCAGCGCAAAGCCGGCCGGAATGGCGACGACGAGCGACAACGCCACCGTCAGCATCGCGATCCAGATGCTGGTGACCAGCGACGTGATGGCGCCGCCGCGCGGGCTGAACACGCGGAACCAGTAGGTGAGGCCGTATGCCTGTGGCAGCTTGTTGGGGAAATACCAGCGCTCGGTAAATGCCCACAGCAGCAGGTTGAGCAGCGGTCCGAACACGATGAACGCGAGCAGCACGATGAGCGTCGCGCGCAGCACGGTTGCACCAACGCGCTGCATCCCCGGCAGTGCCGGCGACGCGTAGGCAGCGGCGGCCGCGTTCACGCGATCGCCTCCGTGTGGCGCAGCGAATGGCGCAGGTAGAACCATGCGCCGAACGCCGCGATGACGAGCGACATCAGGCACAGCGCGTTGGCAACGCCGTAGTCACCGTGCGACGCGATCCGGTAGGCGACGTCAACGGTCAGCATCGTCGGCGAATTGGGGTTGATCATCATCGGTACCGACAACACCGACAGCATCGCGACGTACGACAGCACGAGGCCCACGAGCAGCGTGCGGGTCGATTGCGGCAGCACGATTTCCCACAGCACGCGCAGACGCGAGGCGCCCAGGTTGCGCGCCGCCTCGATGTGCTGGTCGTCCACCGACGCCATCGCGCCGGCGAGCAGCAGCGTGACGAACGGCGTCTGCTTCCACACGAAGGCGACGACGATGCCGCGCCAGTCGAGCATGCTCTGCGCCGACAGCGGGTCGATGAGGCCGCTGCCGATCAGCACGTGGTTGAGCATGCCGTTCTTGGCGAGGAACGTGCGCATCACCTGCGCGGTGACGATGAACGGGATGAACAGCGGCCAGCGGTAGAGCCAGCGCAATGCGCCGCGCGCGCGCGCATTTTCACCGAGCGTCAGGTAACCGGCGATCGCGATCGACAGCACGGCGATCAGCAGCGTCGACAACGCGACGATCGCGACGGTGAAAATCAGGTCATTCGAATAGAAGTCCCACGCCTTCTCGAAGTGCGCGAGCGTCGCGCCGGCATCCTTGTCCTCGAATGCCGAAACGCTCGACATCACGAGCGGCCACACGAAGAACAGCGCGACGATCGCGAGGGCCGGGAGGACCAGCAACATCCCCCCCCAGCGCGCGCGTGCCGCAACGCGCATCGGCGTCACCGCGTGCGGACAGTCGTCCGCATTACTTCGAGACGACCTGCTCGTAGCCTTCGAGAATGTCGGTGAAGTAGTCCGACAGCGGAAACGGCCGGCCGTACTTCTGCAGCGTATCGGGCGAAACGTCGGCGAACAGCTTGTCCCAGCTCTTTTCATCCATCTTCGGCTTCACGTACTTGGCATCGATGCCCGGGTACCAGTTGAATTGCTTGACGATGCCTTCGGCCTGGATCTCGGGGCTCGCGGCGAAGTCGATGAACTTGCGCGCCAGCGCCTGGTGGGCCGCCTTCGCCGGCACGACGTAATACATCGGCTGGCCGGGCAGGCCGGGCTTCGGCAATTCGAGCTTGACGGAAGGATTCATCTTGCCGTCGGCCACCCAGGTGTAGAACATGTCGACCCACACCGGGCCCATCGCGATCTCGCCGCGGTTCAGCATGTCGAGCGTGCCGGCGTTGCCCGGCGTCATCACGACGTACTTGTTGAAGTCCTTGAGGCTTTCGAGCGACTTGTCGATGACCGCCTTCTTCGACGGATCGTAGGGGCCGCGCTCGAGCTGACCGGCCATGCCGCTATAAGCCTCGACCCACCCGGTGACGAAGCCGACGCCCGACATGCCGCCCTTGACGCCGTTGTAGCCGAACTGCTTCGGATTCTTCCGGACCCATTCCTTGAGTTCGTCGAAGCTCTTGGGCGGCGTCTTCACGACGTCCGAGTTGTAGGCGAACACGATCTGGCTGTGGAACATCGGGATCACGTAGCCGCCGACATTGGTGCCGAGCGCATTGGTGGCGCTGTCGCGCGAAATCAGCTTGCCGGCCGCGATGTCCTTCGTATACGGCGCGAGCAGCGATTCCTTCATCATCGTCGCAGCACCCCGCTGGTGGACGACTGCCACATCGATGTCCCAGGTAGCGGTGTTGGCGCCTTTTTCGGCCGACAGTTTTTCATAGATCTTTTGCGAACCGGCGTCACCGGGCCCGGTGCCGACCGCGCGCACCTTGACCCCCGGATTGAGCGCTTCGAATTTCGGACCCAGGAAGTTGTTCACGTAGTCGACCATGTTCTGGTCGCCCGCACTGACCACGTTGAGCGTCGTGTCGGCGGTGGCCGGCATCGTGAGCGACAACAGCGACGCGGCCAGCGCGACGGCGAGAAAGCTCGGTTTGCGCATCGGAATGCTCCTCAGTGATGGTGTTTGGCGGTGGGGACCGCCGTTCTGCGATCGGTTTCGCGTCCCTGTTCGAACAACAGCAGTGCATTGGGTGCGACGGCGACGCGCACCGCGGCGCCTTCGGCGTGCGGCGCATCGTCATCCACCCATACTTCGTCGCGCGTGGTACGGATCCGGTAGCGGAACCCGTTGCCCAGATAGATGCGCTGGGTGACGGTGCCGTCGAAATGCAGCGTGTCGGCCACCGCGGGGTCCGACGAATCGACGACGCGCGCGCGGTCGCCGCGAAAATGCGCGCGCATCGGGGCGAATGCGTCGTCGGCGACGGCCCAGCCGTCGCCCGCCCGCACCACCGCCAGCGAATTGTCCGCGCCCATGAATCCGGCGACGAACGCCGACGCCGGATGGTGAAAAATTTCCTCGGGCGTCCCGAGCTGTGCGATCTTGCCGGCGTCGATGACGGCGATGCGGTCGGCGAGCGTCAGCGCCTCTTCGCGGTCGTGGGTCACGTAGACGGCGGTGATGCCAACGCGCTTCTGCAGCGCACGCAGCTCGTGGCGCAGCTCGATGCGCACCTTGTAGTCGAGGTTCGACATCGGCTCGTCGAGCAGCAGCACCGACGGATCGACCGCCAGCGCGCGGCCGAGCGCGATCCGCTGCCGCTGGCCGCCCGACAGTTGTGCGATCGATCGCGCCTCGTACCCGTCGAGTTGCATCAGCTTCAGCATTTCGCCGACGCGCGCGGTGATCGCCGGCTTCTTCCAGCCGCGCATTCGCAATCCGTAGCCGATGTTGGCCGCCACGTCCAGATGCGGCCACAGCGCGTACGACTGGAACATCATCGCGGTGCCGCGCACCTCGGGCGGCAGGCCGGTCAGGTCGCGGCCATCGATGACGATGCGCCCGGCGGTGGGTGTCACGAAGCCGGCAATCGAGCGCAGCAATGTCGTCTTGCCGCAGCCCGAGCTGCCGAGCAGCGCGATCAGCTCGCCCTTTTCGACCGACAGCGACACGTCGTCGAGCACTTTCGTCGCGCCGTACGCGGCCGAAACGTGCTGGATGTCGAGATAAGGCATCGGTGTCGTTTGGGCGGCGATGGTCATGCCGGAAAAGCGCGAGCTTCGCCGTTTTTGATGACCGCGTGATGATTAGCCAGTGACGCGTTGATGTCAAGGCACGCTGCATCGCGCGATCCTACGTGCAATTCGGCGGTGTATCCTTTATGCACGCATCGGCGGCAGTGGATGCGATTGCAACGGGAGCGGCGATGACGGGCAGCGACAGCATCGGCGACGCGCAGGGCGACATTCATCGGACCGACGGCGGCGAGGCTGCGCGCGACACCCGGTGGGCGGGCGTTGCGCATCGGTGGG
>DATCFA010000218.1:0-5171 GCA_036509805.1 Casimicrobiaceae bacterium | reverse complement strand
AGAGCCCCGCGACCGGCATCCGGTAGTCGGCGCTGCCGAGCACCGGGCGCGCGGAAAACAGCTGGTCGAGCCCCAGCGCACCGTGGAAGATGTCGCCGCCGGTCAGCCCGAACACGCGCTCGAGGTCGAGCGGCGTCATCGCCTTGCGGCCGACGACGCTGGCCTTGAACTTGGGCGCCAGCGCATCGACGGTGTCGATCATCAGGTCGGCCAGGTCGTCGCGCGCGTCGTCGAAGCTGCGGCCGCTGATGGCCGGCATGTCCGGATGCACGTGCTGGCAGAAGAGGCTCGCGACATGCATCCCGGGTGGCGCGAGCGAGTCGTCGACCACCGACGGAATCAGCACTTCGACGATCGGCGCGCGCGAGACACCGGTGGTCTTCGCGTCGAAGTACGCGCGCTCCATGTAGCCGAGCGAGGGTGCGATTACGATGCCGGCCGCGTGATGCGGCGCTGCCTGCGTCCCGCGCGCGCACGTGAAGTCGGGCAGCGCCGACAGCGCGACGTTCATGCGGAACGTTCCCGAGCCGCAGCGGTAGGCGTCGATGCGTTGGCGGAAATCCGCATCGACGTGCTCCGCCGCGACCAGGTGCTGGAACAGCAGCTTCGGGTTGACGTTGGCGACAACGCGTCGCGCGCGAACGACTTCGCCGCTTTCGAGCGCGACGCCGATCGCGCGCCCGTGCTCGACGACGACGCGCGCCACCGGCGCCTCGAGCCGGATGTCGACGCCGCGCGCAGCGCATTCCTTCGCCATCGCCTGCGTGATCGCGCCCATGCCGCCGCGCGCATGGCCCCATAGTCCGCGCTTGCCGTTGACTTCGCCGAACACATGGTGCAGCAGCACGTACGCCGAGCCCGGCGTGTACGGGCTCTGGAAGTTGCCGACGACGGCGTCGAAACCGAACGCCGCCTTGATGGGATCGGATTCGAACCAGCGATCGAGCAACTCGCCCGCACTCTTGGTGAAGAGGTCGAGCACGTCACGCTGCCCTGCCCGGTCCAGCGCCCGAAAACGCTTTGCGACTTTCCACGCGTCGAGTAGCGCCGGCACGCCCGCGCCGACGTTCGGCGGCGTCGCATGCAGCAGGTCGCGAAGCACGTCGGCGACACGGTCGAGCATCGTGTAGTACGCGGGCAGGCGCGCGGCATCGCGCGGTGAGTAGCGCGCGACCTCGGCCTGCGTTGCCGCCAGGTCGCCGCCGACGCGGAGGGACTCGGTGGCCGACAGCGGCAGGAAATTGGCGAACGGCCGCTCGACGACCTGCAGGCCGTGCGCATGCAGCTTCAAGTCACGGATCACCGCGGGATCGAGCAACGAGACCGTGTAACTCGCCGTCGAATTACGAAACCCCGGGTGGAACTCCTCGGTGACGGCAGCGCCGCCGACGACGGCGCGACGCTCGACGGTGCACACCGACTGCCCCGCCGCAGCCAGGTAGGCTGCGCACACGAGCCCGTTGTGGCCGCCACCGATGATGACGGCGTCGAGCCGCTTGCCGTTGCCGCCCACGCCAGCGTCGCGCGAGCGCGCTATTCGTCCATGCCGGCTGCGACCGTCGAAAAGCCGCAGTCGACGTACGTGACTTCGCCGGTGATCGCGCTGGCGAGTTCGGACAGGTAGAACGCGGCGACGTTGCCGACCTCGTCGATCGTCACGTTGCGTCGCAACGGCGCGTTCTTCTCGACGAAATGCAGGATCTTGTTGAAGCCGCCGATGCCGGCCGCGGCCAGCGTCTTGATCGGGCCGGCCGACAGCGCGTTGACCCTGATCTGCTCGGGGCCCAAGCACGCGGCAAGGTAGCGGACGTTGGCCTCGAGGCTCGCCTTCGCGAGTCCCATCACGTTGTAGTTGGCGAGCGCACGCACGGCACCGAGGTAGGTCAGCGTCAGCATCGCGGCATTGCGTCCCTGCATCAGCGGGCGCGCACCACGCGCCAGGGCTGCGAAGCTGTAGCTCGAGATGTCGTGCGCGGTGGCGAACGCCGCGCGCGTCATGCCGTTCAGGAAGTCGCCGGCCAGCGCCTCGCGCGGCGCGAACGCGATCGAATGCACGAGGCCGTCCAGGCCGCCCCACTCCGATTGCACGGACGCGAACAGCGTATCGATGTCCTCGTCGCGCGTGACGTCGCAGCGCCAGACGACGCAGTCGCGGAAATCGGACGCGAGCCGGACGACGCGCTCCTTGAGGTCGTCGTTGACGTAGGTGAATGCGAGCGCGGCACCTTCACGCTGGCATGCGCGCGCGATACCGTAGGCGATCGAGCGGTTCGACAGCACGCCGGTAACGAGTATCCTGCGGCCGGCGAGAAAACCCATGGTCAGAACGCGAACGAAAGCGTCGGGCCGAGGACGCCGCAGAGCACGCGATCGTTGGACTTGCCGGGCTCGGCGTCCTCGATGCGGGTGCCCGAATGCAGCACCACCGAACGCCCTTGCAGGCCGTCCGGTCCCGTTGTGTGGATCCCCGGGATCTGCGCGGTGAGGTTGCCGTCGCCATCGGAGTCGGTCACCAGTTCCGGCATCATTTCACGTGCCGGTCGGGTGTTGCCAGCGGGCTCCCATACGGGTCCCGCCGAGTACAGGTTTTGCGAACTGCAGATCGGATTCTGGTGGATCGCCACCCGGTAGACGCCCGAGCGCAGGTTGGTCACCGAAAGCGTCATCAGCACGCCATCGCCGCGATCGGCGAAACGAATGTCGCCCTGCCCCGAGCCTGAAAGGACGCCGCCATAGCGGAGCACGGCCTGCAAGCCCGCGCCCGAACCTTTCGCCGAGGTCGACATGGTGTCCCATGCACCACATCCGGCCAGCGACACACTGACGATCATTGCAACGACGAGGCGTGACACGATGGCGGCGCTCGGTGGAAGGAATGCGCCAATGATACGACAGCGGCACCACGCCGGCCGCTCGCACGCGCGGCGTCCGGTGGCGCGCATCGCCGGACGTACAATCCGCGTTATCTCGCAAGCACACGCAACGGGCAACACCATGTCGACCATGAACCCGGAGGAAATCGTCTCCGAGCTCGACAAGCACATCGTCGGGCAGGACCGCGCCAAGCGCGCGGTCGCCATCGCACTGCGCAACCGCTGGCGCCGCCAGCAGGTGCCCGAGCCACTGCGCCAGGAAATCACACCGAAGAACATCCTGCTGATCGGTCCCACCGGCGTTGGCAAGACGGAAATCGCGCGGCGCCTCGCGCGACTCGCGGATGCGCCGTTCGTCAAGGTCGAGGCGACGAAGTTCACCGAAGTGGGCTACGTGGGGCGCGATGTCGACACGATCATCCGTGATCTCGTCGAAGTGGCAATCAAGCAGACGCGCGAAGCCGAAATGCGCAAGGTGCGCGACCGTGCCGCCGACGCCGCCGAGGAGCGCATCCTCGATGCGCTGCTGCCGCCGACACGCGAGGTCAACTTCCACGACATGAAGCCGACCGACAACGCGACGCGCCAGAAATTCCGCAAGATGCTGCGCGAGGGCCAGCTCGACGACAAGGAGATCGACGTCGAAGTGTCGATGCTGCCGGCGCAGATGGAGATCATGGCGCCGCCGGGGATGGAGGACCTGACGTCGCAGTTGCAGGGCATGTTCCAGCAACTGGGCAGCGGGCGGCGCAAGCAGCAGAAGATGAAGATTCCCGACGCGCAGAAGGCGCTGACCGACGAGGAAGCCGGCAAGCTGCTGAACGACGACGAGATCAAGGCGCGCGCGCTCGCCAACGCCGAGCAGAACGGCATCGTGTTCCTCGACGAGATCGACAAGATCGCGTCGCGCTCGGAAATGCACGGCGCCGATGTGTCGCGCCAGGGCGTGCAGCGCGACCTTTTGCCGCTGGTCGAGGGAACGTCGGTGACCACCAAGTACGGACCGATACGTACCGATCACGTGCTGTTCATCGCGTCCGGCGCGTTCCACCTGTCGAAGCCTTCCGACCTGATTCCCGAACTGCAGGGACGCTTTCCGATCCGTGTCGAGCTCGATTCGCTGTCGGTCGCCGATTTCGAGAAAATCCTGACCGCCACCGACGCGTGCCTGACGCGCCAGTACGCCGCGCTGATGCGCACCGAGAACGTCGACATCCAGTTCGGCGACGATGCCATCCGGCGGCTCGCCGAAATCGCGTTCAGCGTCAATGAAAGGCAGGAAAACATCGGCGCGCGCAGGCTCTACACGGTGATGGAGCGCCTGCTCGACGACCTGTCGTTCAATGCCACGCGGTACGACCGGCAAACGGTGGAGATCGACGCCGCCTACGTCGACACCCGTCTCGCGGGCATTGCGGGCGACGACAACCTCTCGCGCTATATCCTGTGACGCGCGGCGCGCGCTACGCCGCGCGCCTGAACGTCGCCAGCACCGCGCCGGCAGCGATGAACAGCGTGGCGAACGTGCGGTTCATCCACCGCCGATGGTTTTCCGACCTGAACATCGCCAGCACGCGCGCCGCGAACGCCGTGTAGCCGCTCATCACCACCGCATCGGTGAAAAAGAGCGTTGCACTGCAGATCGCGTACTGGACCGGCTGCGGGCGCGCCGCATCGATGAACTGCGGAAGCACCGCCAGCATGAACAGGATTCCTTTCGGATTGGTGGCGTTCACCAGAAATCCGCGCAGCATCAGCTGGCGCGGCGTGCCGTCGCCGATATCGGCATCGGCAGTGGAAAGCGCCTGCGGCGGTGCGCGCCATTGCTGGACGCCGAGATAGACGAGGTACAGCGCGCCAATCCACTTGACCGCGAGGAATCCGGTCGCGGATGCGGCGACGACCGCGCCCAGTCCGGCCGCCACCACCAGCAGCACCGCCTGGATGCCGAATTGCAGGCCGACGATGTTCCACAGCGCGCGCCGATAGCCGTAGCGAATGCCGGCGGCCATGCACGACACGGCGCCAGCGCCCGGCGAAAGGCTGATCAGACATGCAGCGAGAAAGAACGCGAGCCAGGTGTGCAGTGACATGCCGGATAGGGCGGGAGCAAGTGCGGGTGGCGAGACTCTAGCATCGGTGGCACGACGGTCGTCCGCGGCCGGCTTGCAAATATTTAATGCAGTAATTAATATTACTTCCGTGGTTACCGTCCATCGACCCCGCACGCGCGGGCGGCCCGCACGGAACGCGCACCCCGCGGCGCGCGAGTCGCTGCTCGACGCCACTGTAGCGCTG
>DATCFA010000217.1:0-4479 GCA_036509805.1 Casimicrobiaceae bacterium | reverse complement strand
GCGAAGCGCCGGCTGGCACCGAACCTGTGACCCCACCCTCGTCCTGACCGTTTCCCCGCCGGGCGGGGAAAGGGAATCCTCCGCCGCAACGTCGCGAAATGCACTCCCTCTCCCGCGTGCGGGAGAGGGTTGGCGTGAGGGCCGCGAACGCGCGGGTGATCTACATGCGTTCGATGATCGCCGCGATCCCCTGGCCGCCGCCGATGCACATCGTGATGAGCCCGTAGCGCTTGCCGGTGCGTGCGAGCTCGTACATGCACTTGATCGTCAGGATCGCGCCGGTCGCGCCGATCGGATGTCCGAGTGCAACGGCGCCGCCATTCGGATTGACCTTTGCCGGGTCGAAGCCGAGCTCCTTGGACACGCCGAGCGCCTGCGCAGCGAACGCCTCGTTCGACTCGATGACGTCGAGGTCAGCGATCTTGAGTCCTGCCTTCGCCAGCGCACGCTTGACCGCCGACACCGGGCCGAGGCCCATGATCTTGGGGTCGATGCCCGCATGCCCATACGCGACCAGGCGCGCCATCGGCGTAAGCCCGCGCTGCTGTGCTGCCGCCTTTTCCATCAGCACGACCGCCGCTCCCGCATCGTTGATGCCCGACGCGTTGCCCGCGGTGACGCTGCCGTTTTCCTTGACGAACGCCGCCTTCAGCTTGGCCATCCCCTCGAGCGTCGATTCGCCGCGCACGTGCTCGTCGGTGTCGAACTGCGCCGGTCCCTTCTTGCTCTTCAGCTCGACAGGGACGATCTGGCTCTTGAAATGACCGACGGCAATGGCTGCCGCCGCACGCTTGTGACTTTCGACCGCGAACGCGTCCTGGATTTCGCGCGTGATGCCGCACTTGTTGGCGACGTTTTCCGCGGTGATGCCCATGTGCACGGTGTCGAACGGATCGGTCAGCGCGCCGACCATCATGTCGACGATCTTGGTGTCGCCCATGCGCGCGCCCCAGCGCTGCGTCAGCGACGCGTAGACGGCGCGGCTCATGCTTTCGACGCCGCCGCCGATCGCCGCATCGACGTCGCCCAGCAGGATGTACTGCGATGCGCTGATGATCGCCTGCAACCCGCTGCCGCACAGGCGGTTGACCGTCAGCGCGCCGGACTCGTGCGGCAGCCCGCCGTTCACTGCCGCGACGCGCGAGATGTACATGTCGCGCTGCTCGGTATGGATCACGTTGCCGAACACGCATTGCCCGATGTCCTTCGGGTCGACTTTCGCGCGCGCGACCGCTTCGCGAACGACCCTGGCGCCGAGCTCGGCGGGCGCAACGTCCTTGAGGGCGCCGCCATAGCTGCCGATGGCCGTGCGTGCGCCGGAAAGGATGACGACTTCGCGCTCACTCATGGAAGGCTCCGCGGGGCAAAGGGAATATCATACTGCGGCGCACAAAACGACCGGCGCCGCGGCGAGATCTGCGTGCTTGCGCCGCGCACGGTATTGGTCTTAGCATCGAACCGAAAGGATTCCATCGACATGTCCGAAACAAAGTGGCGCCATCATGGCGTTCGCGTCGTGCGCGCCGGTGAGCTCGACACGCGCACGCCGCAAACGCCGGGAATGAATCGCGCGGCGGCGATCACGCACGCGCGCACCGGTGCGGAGAAGCTGTGGGCGGGTACCGTGGTCATCCACCCGAAGGCGAAGACGGGCGCGCATCACCACGGTGCGGTCGAAAGCGTCATCTACGTCGTCAGCGGACGCGCGCGGATGAAGTGGGGCGATCGGCTCGAGTTCACCGCCGAGGCGGGCCCGGGCGACTTCATTTACATACCGCCGTATGCGCCGCACCAGGAGATCAATGCCAGCGACGACGAGCCGCTGTCGTGCGTGCTGTGCCGCAGCGGACAGGAGCCGGTGGTAGTCAACCTGGACCTGCCCAACGTCGAATCCAATCCGGAGGAAGTGCACTGGGTCGACGACATCCATCCGGCGCCGGCCGGTCCTGCGCCGCGCGAATGCTGAAGATGGTCCGTCATCCCCGCGAAGGCGGGGATCCGGCGGCGTTGCCACACTGGATGCAAAGTTGCTGGATTCCCGCCTTCGCGGGAATGACGGCGAGGGGACCACGC
The DNA here is from genome assembly GCA_036509805.1 of Casimicrobiaceae bacterium. Taxonomy (GTDB): domain Bacteria; phylum Pseudomonadota; class Gammaproteobacteria; order Burkholderiales; family Casimicrobiaceae; genus VBCG01. The sequence goes on along the minus strand of DATCFA010000217.1, from coordinate 2,406 downwards.
CACCGGGTTCCCGCCTTCGGGAGTGACGACGCGGGTTGTCGACGCGCTCAATCCGCGGCCATGGTCTCGGCCGTTGCTTCCTGCTGCTCCACCCGTCGCAGCTCGTCAACCAGGTAGCGTGCGATCGCGCGCATCCCGAACTTGCCGGCGATCTTTTCGGCGTCGGGGTTGTAGTTGGTGTTGGTGTTGACATCGTACGTCCACAACTCGCCTTCGCGGTCGGTGATGAACTCGATGCCGGCGATGCCGATGCCGTTGTCCGCGATGAAGCGCGCGTAGCGCTCGATGATCGGATGCGAGAAGCCTCCGATGACCGAAAACCGCGGCGCTGCCGAATCGGCCGCCGGCGCCGTTTCGCCAACCGGGCAGAACGCATCGCCGACCTGGCACACGTCGGCCGGGCACAGCTCGAAGCCGAGCGACGTGTCCACGCGCACTGCGTAGAGGAACTTGCCGCCGACGAACTCGACGCGCGTGATGAAAGGCTGCGGGGCGGCGATGTATTGCTGGATCAGCGTGATGCCGTCGACCGACGGCTCGAACGCCTCGCTGTGCACGTGCGCTTCGAGCGCTGCGACGCTGTCGAACAGTTTTACGCCCAGTCCCTTGCCGGCACGGTTGTGCTTGGTAATGAAGCGTCCGTCGAACTGGCGTGCAGCGGCCACCAGCGCGTCGCCGCCCACCGACGCGATCGTGCGCGGCGTGCGGATGCCGTGGCGGCGCAGCGCCTCGTATTGCGCGATCTTGCTGACCTCGAGCTGCAGCGCGCGCCCGTTGTTGACGACGCGCCGGCCGTGCGCCTCGAGCCACGCGAGGATGCCCGCCGTCAGTTCCGGCGCGTAGCGGTGCCCGCGCGTATGCGACGACGCGCTCATCCGGTTGTAGAACACGCCCTGCGGCGGCTCGGCGTCGAGATCGAGCGAGCCGTCGTTGATAAACCATTCGCTGAACGGCACGTCGATTTCGTCGAACGCCGTGCGCAACGGCTCGACCCACGCGTCGTTTTCGTGAATTACATGGACCCTGGACATTGCTCGCCACCCTTCGGGAACCGCGCGCCGCGGTTGCGGCACTGATTCGAGGGTAAGGGCGCCAGCGGCGAACCTCAAAGAACTTCTGGTTCCTAGCTTGTAACCGGGCGGACGCGCGCCGCGTCAGGCGCGCGGCAGCGCTTGCGCGATGGTGTAAAGGCCCTCGAGCACGAGGTTTTCGTGCAGCTCGAACGCGATCGCGATCCGCGGCGCGACCGCGCGCACGGCGCCGCCGGACAGCACGCAGACGAGGCCGGGTGTGTGCGCGGCCTCGAGCGCGTACAGCCGCTCGATCGCGCCGGCCTGCGCGTGCTGGCAACCGCTGGCGATCGCGTCCACCGTCTGCGTCGGGTACGCGCTGAAATCGCCGTCCTGGTCGGGCAGTGCGGCCGTGCCTTCGTGCAGCGAGCGCAGCATCAAGCCGACGCCGGGCATGATCATGCCGCCCTTGAACACGCCGTCCGCCGACAGGAAGTCGAGCGTCGTCGCCGTGCCGCACATGACGACCATCGCCGGCTTCGCCCCCAATAGCGTGCGCGCGCCGATCAGCGCCGCCCAGCGGTCGCTGCCGAGTTGCGCGGGATTGCGGTAGGAATTGCGCACGCCGCATTGCAGTGCGGACGGGATCAGCCAATACGGCGAAGGAGCGTCGGGCCAGGTTTCCAGCAGCCGGATCGTCGCTGCGCGCACGCGCGTTCCGGCGACATTGGAGATGACGATCGTCGTCGGTACCGGCAGCCTCGAGAATTGCCGGTGCAGCGTGGAAATCTCCTCGAGCAGCGCGTGGCCGGATTCGACGCGGAACTCGCGCGCGTGGCCAGCCGCCGAAGGCGTGAAGAGCCCCCACTTGAAGAACGTGTTGCCGATGTCGATCAGCAGGTGGAAGGCGCGGGGATCGGTCATTTTCGGGGTCGGGAGGCCGGCGTCATCCTACATCGGATGCCAACGGCATCCGGCCGCGACGCACGCGGCAGCCGAGTTGGCCAGCATGGCTCAGCGCGGCCGGTGGAACGCCGGTCCCATCGGCGACAGGCGCAGGCCGTCGCGCAGATGCGTCCACGCGAACGACGCCGGGTCGGCCTTCGCGGGCCCCGGCGCGACGACGACGAGGACCTCGCGCGCGATCGGCTCGAAATCGGCGCGAAAATGCACGGAGCTCTTCAATGCCAGCACACGCTCGCGCGCAGGCTCGATGCCGACGTGGCGGAACATCGCCTGGTCAGCCGCCTGGCATTTCTTCGAGGCGAGCACCACGCGCACGCCACCGACGCGCAGCACCGCCATCGGACCCAGGTCCATCTTGAAGCCGCTGAACATCGGGCCCGTGCAGGTGAAGCGTCCATCCGCCAGCGTTTCGACGCTGAATTCGCCGGCC
>DATCFA010000216.1:0-2254 GCA_036509805.1 Casimicrobiaceae bacterium | reverse complement strand
TCTGAGCGGCTGCGGTTTTCTGGCCGATTGGAAGCGGTGGCCGAGGTCGCCATACTTTCACGCGCTATCCTTCCCGCAATGAACGCAGCCGCCACACTGCATCGCACCGCATTTCGCGCGATGGGCGGCGACAACGAATTGCTGCTCGGGGGCGCCGCCGCGCTCGATGGCGTTGCGCGCGCAGCCATCGACGACGTGCAACGGATCGAGCGCAAGTATTCCCGTTACCGCGACGACGGCGTCACGTCGGCGATCAACCGCGGCGCCGGCGGCCGGCCGCTGGCAATCGACGCCGAGACCGCCGCGTTGCTGCGTTACGCGCAGACCTGTTTCGAGCAGAGCCAGGGTCGCTTCGACATCACCGCCGGCGCATTGCGCAGCGTGTGGGATTTCAAGCGCGAGCCGCCGGTGCGACCCGACCCCGGACAGTTACGGGCCGCGCTGGCCAACATCGGCTGGGGCGCGGTCGAGTGGAGTTCGACCACGATCCGCCTGCCGCGGCCCGGCATGCAGGTCGACTTCGGCGGTATCGGCAAGGAATACGCGGCCGATCGCGTGGCGACGATCGCGCAGGAGCGCTACGCGCGCCACGGTTGCGTCAACCTGGGTGGCGACGTGCGCGTATGGGGCGGCAGGCCCGACGGCAGCGCATGGCGCGTTGGCATCCGCCATCCGCGCGCGCAAGAGGCCGCGATGGCCGGCGTCGACCTGCATGACGGCGCCGTTGCCACCAGTGGCGATTACGAGCGCTACGTCGACATCGACGGCAAGCGTTATTGCCACATCATCGATGCGCGTACCGGCGAACCGGTGAGCGCGTGGCGATCGGTCAGCGTCGTCGCGCCGCTGGCGATCGTCGCCGGCAGCTACGCGACGATCGCGATGCTGATGCAGCATGACGCGCAAGCATGGCTCGATCGCGCGGCACTGCGGTGGCTGGGGGTGGACGCGGGTGGTGAGGTGCGGGGCACGCTGGCGTGAACGCCGCCGCTCTCGCCCGAAAGTGGCGGAGGGGGATTGTCGCGCGAGTTGGGCCTGCCCTGAGACCCCGCGTCGAAGCGGTCCATCCCGCGCAGCGGGTTGGGGGATCAGCATCGCGCGCCGCTACTGCGGCACGCACATCCCCACGCCGATGCCGTTGCCTTCGGGTGTGTAGCCCTTGTCGAGCATCGTCTGGCGCACCGCGAGGCTTATCGTGAAGCGATGGTTGGGCGCGCCGCCCATGCCGTTGTTATACAGCCGGTAGACGGGGATGGTGCCGGCCTGGCAATTGCCCGCGGCGTCGGGAACGTACGCGTAGAAGAGCTGCGAGTCCTCGAGCGTCCAGTCCGGAAAGTCCGCGATCGTTGCTTCGCATCCGAATCCGTGCGGCGCGTAGAAATGCGTGCTGGTACCGAGGAAGTGGTCGTTGAAGAAGCGGCAGATGCCGACGGCGCCCGACGGCGGAGAGATTTTCGAATATCCGTTGAACGTGAGCCCCGTTGGCTGCCAATCCGCGAACGGCGGCTTGCCGAGCAGTCCGATCTCGGTGAGGTCTGAAGTGATGAAATAGTGGTTGAACGTCGCGTCGTAGTACTCGACGACGGTCACCTTGGTGCCGCTGCCCGTCGCGCCACCCGCCGCCGCACCCGTGCCCGACAGCGCGATCGATTGCGGACTGCCGATACCGTTGCTGGATACCGTCAGTGTGGCGCTGCGCGCGCCCGACGACGTGGGATCGAACGCGACGTCGACGGTGCACGTGCCGTTGACGACGAGCGCGCCGTTGCAAGTGGACGACGTCACCGCGAATTCGCTCGAGTTGCTGGTGACCGAATTGACGATCGCCGTCGCGGTGCCGATATTGCGGATCGTCAGCGCCATGGCGACGCTTGGCACGAGCAGCGTCTGCGTGCCGAAGCTCGCGGACGGCGGAACCGACAGGTTGGGCTGCGCGGGCGCGCTCGCGCTGCCGGTGCCGGTCAGCGCGACGGTCAGTGGATTGGGCGTGCCGTTATCCACGATCGTCAACGTGCTCGAGCGACTGCCGGCGAGCGAGGGCTTGAAGTCGACCAGCACGGTGCAACTGTCGTTTTGCGCAACGGCGTGAGGCGGCGCGCTGAGGCACGAGCCCCCGCTGACCAGGAATTCGGTGTTGTTGCTGCTCGACGCCGAATTGATAGTGCCGCTCGCCCCGCTGTTTTTGATCGTGAACGTCACCGTGTTCGACTGCGTGGCGACGGCGATGGCGCCGAAGTCCGCCGAAGCGGGGCTC
>DATCFA010000215.1:0-8337 GCA_036509805.1 Casimicrobiaceae bacterium | reverse complement strand
ACGACACGGCGAACTTCTGGGTGGCCGTGAAAACGATCATCATCGCCGACCTCGTGATGAGCATCGATAACGTGCTCGGCATGGCCGGCGCCGCAAAGGGGCACTATGGAATGCTGTTCGTTGGGCTCGTCATCACGATGCCGCTGATCCTGTTCGGCAGCGCAATGCTGATGAAGCTGATGGAGCGCTTTCTGGTGGTCGTGACGATCGGCGCGGGACTCCTGGGATACGTCGCCGGCGACATGGCGGTGGGCGACATCGCCGTGCACGGGTGGATCACCGTGCATGCACCCAGCCTCGAATGGATTGCGCCCGTTGCGGGCGTGGCAATCGTCATCGTCGCCGGCAAGCTGCTCGCACAACGCAAGACGCGCGCGCAGCAGGCGCACGCGGACGATGCGCAACCGCACGTACTGCACGCGGGCCGGGCGACATGAGCGCGCTGCGCGCCCCGCACAGGCAGCGACGGTCGGCGCACGTGCGAGCTGTGCTTTGCCTGCGGCGGTGTGCGCGCGTCGAGCGCGAGCGAGCGACCGCTTGAACGCGATCCTCGTGCCGATCGCTTCCTCCGCCGACGCGGCGCGCGCCGCGCTGCGCGCGATCGCGCTCTACCGCGCATCGCCGGCCATCGTTCACCTGCTCAACGTCCAGCATCCGTTGCCGCGGCACGTGGCGCGCTTCTTCCCACGCAACGACTTGCGCGCATTCCACGCCGATGCCGGCATGGCGGTACTCGCCCCGGCGATACGCGCGCTCGACGCAGCCGCCGTGCCGCACGAGGACCACGTGGTCGTCGGCCATGCCGCCGAAGCGATCGTCGAATTCGCCGCGCGCCACGACTGCGGTGACATCGTGCTCGACACGCCGCTGACAGGCGTGCGTTCGCTGCTGCATGCGGGCTCGATCAGCAGCCAGGTGCGGCACCTGTTGCGCGACGCAGGTGGCGGCGACGCCGCGGGCGTCGGCCCGGCGCGCTGATGGCGTCCACCGGCGCAGCGCCGCTCGACACCGCGCGCGGCGCGGATTTTGCGGGCAGCGTCGTGCTGGTGGCCGGTGGCACCGGCGGGCTCGGGGCCGCGGTGAGTCGCGCGTTTGCCGCGGCGCGCGCGACTGTGGTCGTCACGTGGCGGCATGCAGCCGAGTTCGCGGCGCTGCGTGACGCCATGGGTGCCGAGGCTGCGCGCCTCGAGGGCCATGAGGTCGATGTCACCGACGAAGTCGCCGCGGCGGCGCTCATCGCCGCCATCGTCGCGCGCCACGCGCGACTCGACGTCGTCGTCAATGCGGTGGGCGGCTACGCCGGCGGCGCCACGCTGTGGGCGACGGACGCCGCCGTGTTCGAGCGCATGCTTTCGCTCAACCTGCGTGCGGGCTACGCACTCGCGCGCGCCGCCGTGCCGACTATGCTTGGCGCCGGTGCAGGATCATTCATCAACGTCGCCGCCAGGTCGGGTATCGACCACCCCGCCGGTGCGGGTGCCTATGCGGCGTCGAAGGCAGCGGCAATCGCACTGATGGATTCACTCGCAGCCGACCTGGTCGGCAGCGGCGTGCGCGTCAATTCCGTGCTGCCGAGCACCATCGACACCGATGCCAACCGCCGCGCGATGCCTGACGCCAATCATCGCGCGTGGACGAAGCCCGAAGACATCGCACGCGTAATCCTGTTTCTTGCGAGCGCGGATGCACGCGCCATCCACGGCGCATCGATTCCCGTGTACGGCAACGGCTGACCCGCGTTCGCTGCCGGTCGCAAGCGCGCGCGCTTTGCGGCGGCGTGCTTCACTGTGGCGCAGCAGGCCCGTCGTGTGCGTGCGGGACGTTGTGCGACACCTGGTCGAGCTTGTCGCCCAGCAGGCGACGCAGCACGACGTAGAACACGGGGATCAGCAGCAGGCCGAGAAACGTCGCGAACAACATCCCGCCGACGACGCCGGTGCCGATCGCATGGCGGGCATTGGCGCCCGCGCCGGTGGAGATCGCGAGCGGCAGCACGCCGAGGATGAATGCGATCGACGTCATCAGGATCGGTCGCAAGCGCAGCCGCGCCGCCTCGATCACCCCTTCGCGCAGCGTCTTGCCATGCTGCTGCTGCGCGACGGCGAACTCGACGATCAGGATCGCGTTCTTGGCCGCGAGGCCGATCACCGTGATGATGCCGATCTTGAAGTAGAGGTCGTTGGGCAGCCCGCGCAGTTGCGTCAGCAGCGTCGCGCCGAGAAATCCGAGCGGCACCACCAGCAGCACGGCGATGGGAATCGACCAGCTTTCGTAGAGTGCGGCGAGGCACAGGAACACGATGACGATCGACAGCACCAGCAGCACGGTGGCCGCGTCGCCGGCCTGGATCTCCTCGTACGACTGGCCGGTCCAGTCGGCGCCGAATCCCTTGGCGAGATCGGTATCGACGATGTGCGTCATCGCGTTCATCGCTTCGCCCGACGAGCGTCCGGCCGCCGGCGAGCCGACGATCTCGATCGCCGAATAGCCGTTGAAGCGCGTCAGCGCCGGGCTCGACGTGTCCCAGTGGCTGTGCACGACGTTGGCGAGCGGGATCATCGCCGGCGTCGTGCTGCCGGCGGGCAATGTCGCGCTCGGACTGAAGATGTGCTGCAGCGATTCGGGGCCGGTTCGATAGGGCGCATCCGCCTGCATCATCACGCGCTTGACGCGGCCCGCGTACGTGAAGTCGTTGACGTAGACCGGCGCGAGCATCAGCCCGATCGCGTTGTAGACATCGCCGACCGACAGTCCCATCGACTGCGCCTGCACGCGGTCGACGGTGAGGTTGAGACGCGGTGCGTCGGCCAGCGTGTTCGGGCGCACCTGCGTCAGCACCGGATCCTGCGCCGCCTTGGCGAGCAGCGTGTCGCGCGCCTGGTTCAGCGCGTCGCGCCCGGCACCCGCGCGATCCTGCAGGTACATGTCGAAGCCGCCGAACTGCCCCAGTCCGCTGACCGTCGGCAGGTTGACGATGAAGATCTGCGCGTCGCGGATCTGCTGGACGGCGCCGTTCGCACGGCGGATGAATTGCGCGGCGGTGGCCTTGCGCGCATCCCAGTCCTTGAGCTTGATGAACGCCATGCCGACGTTCTCGCCTTGGCCCAGGAAGCTGAACCCGGATATCTGCAGGATGCCGTCGACGGCCTCGTCCTTGTCGAGGACATCGCGGAACTGGTTCATCACGACGCCGGTGCGCTGCAACGTCGCGCCTGGCGGCAATTGCACGATGGCCAGCGCGTATCCCTGGTCCTCTTCCGGCAGGAAGCTGCCGGGCAGCCGCGAGAACAGGAACACGCCGACGACGGCGAGCACGACGAACACCAGCATCCAGCGCGGCGCATGGCGCACGGCGCCGCCGATGTGGCCGACGTAGGTTCGCGTGACCTTGGTGAACCCCGTATTGAACCAGCGGAACACGCGATTCTTGTCCGCTGAATGCACCGGCTTAAGGAAGCTCGCGCACAGCGCCGGCGTGAACGACAGCGCCAGGAATGCCGACACGCTGACGGATACGGCGATGGTCAGCGCGAACTGGCGATAGATGACGCCGGTGGCCCCCGACTGCATCGCCGACGGCACGAACACCGCGGCGAGCACCAGCGTGATCGCCACGACGGCGCCGGTGATCTGCTGCATCGCCTTCTGCGTGGCGTCCCGCGGCGACAGGCCCTCCTCGGCCATGATGCGCTCGACGTTCTCGATGACGACAATCGCATCGTCGACGACGATGCCGATGGCCAATACCATGCCGAACAGCGTCAGCTGGTTGATCGTGAAACCGAGCGGCATCATCCCGAGGAACGTGCCGAGCAGCGCCACCGGGATGACCAGCGTGGGGATGATCGTCGCGCGGATGTTCTGCAGGAAAATGAGCAACACGAGGAACACCAGCGCGGTCGCCTCGACCAGCGTGATCACCACTTCCTTGATCGAGATCTTGACGAACGTCGTGCTGTCGTAGGGGACCGACCACGTGACCCCCGGCGGAAAGCTCGGCGCCAGCGCCGCCATCCGCGCACGCACGGCATTGGCGACGTTGAGCGCGTTGGCACCCGGCAGCAGTTGCACGGCGTACGCGCCGATCGGACGGCCGTTGAAGCGCGTGTCGAAGCCGTAGCTGCTGGGACCGAAGTCGACGCGCGCGACGTCGCCGAGCGTCACCGTCGTGCCGTCGGGGTTCGCGCGCAGGATGATCTTGCGGAACTCCTCGGGCGAGCTCAGGCGGCCCTCGGCCGTCACCGTCGCGGTGAATCCCTGTCCTTGCGGTGCCGGATCCGAGCCGAGCGACCCGGCGGCGAATTGCACGTTCTGCGCCTGCACGGCGTTGAGCGCCGCCGTGGCGGACAGTCCGTAGCCCTGCAACTTGTCGGGATTGAGCCAGATCCGCATCGCGTACTCGGAGCCGAACTGTTGCGTGCTGCCCACACCGGGCACGCGCGAAATCTGCTCGATCACCTGCGAGCCGACGATGTCGTTGAGGCGGTTGCGGTCGATGTCGGGATTGGACGACTCCACCGCGACCGCCATCAGGAATCCGGCGTTCGCCTTGGCGACGACGACGCCCTGCTGGACGACTTCCGTCGGCAGTCGTGGCGTCGCCAGAGCGACCTTGTTCTGTACCTGCACCTGCGCGATGTCGGCGTCGGTGCCGGTCTTGAATGTCAGCGTCACGCCGGCGCGGCCGGTCGAGCTCGATTGCGAGCTGAAGTACAGCAGGTTGTCGATGCCGGTCAGCTGCTGCTCGATCACCTGCGTGACCGATTTTTCCGTCGTGTCGGCACTTGCGCCGGGAAATGTCGCGCTGACCGTCACCTGTGGCGGCGCCACGCTGGGATACGATTCGACGCCCAGGTTGAAGATGGAAGCGACGCCGCCGAACGTGATCAGGATGGCGATCACCCACGCGAAAATCGGGCGGTCGATGAAGAATTTCGGCATCGAGCGGAACTACTTTGCGGCGGTGGGCGCGGCAGGAGCGTCGGCCGGCGGCGCCGCGGGAGCCGCTGGCGGCGTCCATGGCACTGCCTTCGCGTGCTGCCCCTCCCTCGCCTTCTGCACGCCCGACACGATCACCGCATCGCCGGCCTTCAGGCCGGCGCTGACGATGAACGCGCCATTGCGCATTTCCGAAATCGTCACGTTGCGCCGCGCCACCTTGCCGTCGGGGCCGACGATCATCACGTACGATCCCACGGTATCCGCGAGCACCGCCGGCTGCGGGATCACGTAGACGCCGTTGTGCGTGCCGAGATTCGCCTTGACGTTGACGAACATTCCGGGCAGCAACTGATGTTGCGGATTGGGTACCTGCGCCCGCAGGTTGACGGCGCCGGTTGCCGGATTCACCTGCGCGTCGGCGAAGTCGAGCGTGCCCGTGCCTACGTGCGTGCTGCCGTCGGGCAGCATCACCTCGACGCTCGCCTTGTCAGGATCGCTCAGCGTGACGCTCCCCTGCTTCTGTGCAGCGCGCATCGCGTTCAAGTCACCCACGCTGATCGTGAAGTTGACGTAGATCGGATCGATCTGTTCGACGGTCGTCAAAAGCGTCGCGTCGCCCTGCCCGACCAACGCGCCTTCGGTGACTTGCTGCTGGCCGGCGCGACCGTCGATCGGCGAGGTGACGGTGGCGTATCCCAGGTTGAGTCTTGCCGTTTCGACGTTCGCCTGCCCCTGCTGGACCAGTGCCGCGGAACTGCGCTCGGTCGACAACGCGGTGTCGAGCCCCGCCTTCGAAATGAATCCCGCACTGGCGAGGTCCTGCGAGCGCTGCGCATTCGCCTTGTCGTTGGTGTTGGTGGCCGCGGCCTGCGCCAGACTGGCGCGCGCCGCATCGAGCGTCGCCTTCAGTTGCGACGGGTCGATGCGGAACAGCACCTGGCCCTTCCTGACGTTGGTGCCCTCCTCGTAGGCGCGCTTCAGCAGTACGCCGGGCACCCGCGCGCGCACATCGGCGCTGCGGTATGCCGACAGGCGGCCGACGAGATCCTTGGTGAACGGTGCGCTTTGCGGCTCGACCTTGACCACACCCACTTCGGGCGGCGGCGGCGGTGGTTGCTGTTTCGACTTGTCGCCGCAGGCGGCGAGGACCAGCAGCGCGAGCGCACATGCGAGCGCCCGTCCGTGGCCGACACTCATGCGGCAGAACCGGGGCGGGCGGGACGGAGCCGGATGTCTGCAAATGTCGTCATCGCGCATTACGAACGCATTATCGCAAAGATCGCCGCCGTCGATTGCGGATGTTCACCGTTTGTAACAATTGCAATGAGGCTCGTGCATGCGGGATGCTTCAGGGCAGGTCGAACAGCAGGATTTCTGTCGTGTCGTCACGCGCACGCATCGCAAGCGAAGACTCGTCCGCGATGCTCGCGCCATCGCCCGCCGAGAGCGGTTGATCGTTCAGGTCGATGCCACCGCGAAGTACCTGCAGCCATCCACGGCGCCGTTCGCGCATGTCGAATGCGACCGTCTCGCCGCGCTGCAACAGCGACGCGTAGATATCGGCGTCCTGATGCAGGACCAGCGAGCCATCGCGGCCGGTCGGCGACAGCACCAGGCACAGCCGCGCCCGCTTGTCGGCATCCGCGAACGTCTTCTGCGCGTAGCGCGGCACGATGCCTTCGCGCGCGGGAATGACCCAGATCTGCAGGAAGTGCACGGGCACCTGCTGCGAGTGGTTGAACTCGCTGTGGCGGATGCCGGTGCCGGCCGACATCACCTGCACGTCGCCCGGGCGGATCACCGAACCGGTGCCGATGCTGTCCTTGTGCTCGAGCGCGCCTTCCAGCACGTAGGAGACGATTTCCATGTCGGCGTGGCCATGCGTGCCGAACCCGCCGCCGGGCGCAACACGGTCCTCGTTGATCACGCGCAGCGGACCGAATCCCATGTGCAGCGGATCGCGGTATTCGCCGAAGGAGAACGTGTGCCGGCTGTCGAGCCAACCGAAATCGGCGCGGCCACGCTCGTTGGCGCGGCGTATGACAATCATTGCACGCTCCCGGTTGCGACGTTTACCTGCGCGCGGCCAACGGCGACGCGCATGTCGATGTAGCTTCGGAACGACGCGATCACCAGCGGAACCGCGCCGAAGACGATGAACACGAGGTCGCCGGGCAGGCGCATCCACTCGATGACATGCGAGCGTTCGCTGCCGATGTAATCGAGGCTGCGTGCATGCCAGTAGCCGTGCTGGACAACGTCCCAGACCTGCAGCACGCCGCCGGGGAACAGACTCAGCGCAACCATCAGCGCAAGACCCGCATTGGTGCCGAAGAACGCGATGCGTACGTATTTCTCGATGCCCGGCCAGTGTTCGTCATCGCTCACCTGCCGCAACACGAACACCATCAATCCGATGGCCAGCATGCCGAACACGCCCATCAGCGCGGCATGCCCGTGATTGGGTGTCAGCAGCGTGCCGACTTCGTAGTAGCTGACGATCGGCAGGTTGATCAGGAAGCCGAAGATGCCGGCGCCGACGAAGTTCCAGAAGCCCACGGCCATCAGGAAGTAGAACGTCCACTTGTGGGGAATCGCGACGGCCTTGCCGCAGATGTCGCAGTCGCCGCGCGTCGTGCGCACGAAGTCCCATGCATCCAGCGTCAGCAGCGTCAGCGGCACCACCTCGAGCACCGAGAACATCGCCGACATCGCCATGTTGAAACTGCTTTGCCCGGTGAAATACCAGTGGTGGCCGGTGCCGATGAGGCCACCGAGGAAATACAGGATCGCATCGAGGTAGATGACGCGCAGCGCGACGTTGCGCCGCGTGAGCCCGAGTTGGTAGAACGTCAGCGCGACGATCGTCGTCGCGAAGAACTCGAAGAATCCCTCGACCCACAGGTGGATGATCCAGAAGCGCCACGTGTCGACCACCGTGTAGTTGGTCTTCGCGCCGTAGAAGAGTGCCGGCACGTAGAACACCGGAATGGCGAGCGCTGCCACCAGGAACATCCTGACCAACGGCGACGCCGAGGGCTCGGCGAGCGCGCGCGGCCGCACCAGCATCCACAACATGGCGAACCACGCGAACAGCCCGGCGACCAGCAGGTACTGCCAGATCCGTCCCAGTTCCAGGTATTCCCATCCCTGGTTGCCGAGCCAGAACCACCAGCCGCCCAGCAACTGCGCAATGCCCAGCCATTCTCCGAGAAGGCTGCCGCCGATGACAATCGCAAACGCGGCGAACAGCACGTGCGTGACGGACGCGAGCCAGCGCGGCTCGTCGCCGCGCAGCGAGCGCGCGAGAAACAGCGCCGCGGCGACATAGGTGGTGGCAATCCAGAATATCGCCGTCTGCAGGTGCCAGATGCGCATCAGGTTGCTCGGGAATAC